>CAYZWQ010000152.1:0-6675 GCA_964481355.1 uncultured Chitinophagales bacterium | reverse complement strand
ATGATATGCACATAGATGTGGTCGTAGATCCCGGGCATGGCAGTTGTGTTGTTGAGTGACTGTTTATCTATAGATACCTGCCAAAGCAATTCCTTACGCACGATTGAAAAAAAATCTCTTAACCGAATACGGCATTGCGTAATTTTTCCCCAATGGATCTTAGAAAGTCAAAATTCACCCCGGTACTGATCTTCGTGGCCGGTTTTTTATGGGATGTGTTCACCCTGAACAGAATCGACAACCCTGTCGACAATCTCATATTGGGATCGTATTTACTGATGGCAGGTGTCAGCCTGGTGGTGTCGCATGGTCTGGCGACCAGAAAGATTCAGCATGCCTTGCTCCAGAAGTATCCAGCTATTTGGAACTATGCCGTGCAGTTCTTTCTTGGCGGCCTTTTCAGCAGTTACGTCGTTTACTATTTTCGGAGCACGACCATTTCATCGACGTTGTTCTTCATCATATTGATGGTGATGCTGCTGGTAGCGAACGAATTTCTGCCACGCAGGCTGGGCAACGTGTATCTTCAAACGGCGTTGTTCACCATTGCAGCCTTCAGCTATTTCATCTACCTCATACCGGTACTCATCAAAAAGATGGGGCTGCTCGTTTTTATGGGTAGCGGACTCGCCAGCTTGATCCTTGTGACTGTGCTGATCGCCCTGTTGGTTAGAATCACCAACGCCGAAGTGGAGTTTAACCGAAAGCGGCTCTGGATGGCATCGGGAAGTGTCTATGCCGGAATCCTGTTGTTGTACTTCCTCAATTTGATCCCGCCGATCCCGTTGGCGGCAAAACAGTTGGGAGCCTATGTCGGTTATGAGCGCACAACCACGGGGTACAGGATGCTGGAGGCCGACATGGGAATCATGCGCAAGATTCGGTTTTGGGAAGAGGCCGTTCCATACGATGTGAACAAACCCGTCTATGTGTTTGCGTCCGTTTTTGCACCAACTGGTATGGAGTTCGACATCGTGCACCACTGGCAACGTTACAATGATCGCACCGAGTCGTGGGAAAGCGTCGACAAAATTTATTACAGGGCGATTGGTGGCCGCGATGGCGGTTACAGAGGTGTCAGCCAGAAGTCGGCACTAGCAACAGGGCTTTGGCGCGTCGACATCGAAGACGAGCGGGGATTCGTCGTTGCACGCATGCGCATGCGCATCTTATCGGATCCTGCCATTCAGAACGAGTGGGTGGTTTATTAGACCCTGCATCTGCGATAATCGTAATGATCTACGTGGTTAACTGAAACCTAAAGGCTGAAATTTCAGTACATTATTGCAAAAAGCAATTCAAGATACATGAATATGAAAAAGATTATCCTGTTTGTGCTGGCTGGAACGCTGGCATATTCCGTTCCGGGGTGTATGACGATCCAAGAGAATCCCGTTACGGGAAATCGCCGGGCTCTAGGCTATACATGGCAGCAGGAATTGCAAATTGGGAAAGAGGCCGACGCGCAGATCGTTGCACAATACGGCCTGTACGACGATCCCAAAGTTGCCGAGTACGTTACTCGAGTTTCCGAGCAAGTGCTTGCCCAAAGCCACATGAGGCGCCCCGACGTGAGTGCGGAATTTAGGAACACCCCGTTCACATTCAGGGTCCTGAACAGCCCGGTCGTAAATGCATTTGCTTTGCCGGGCGGGTATGTGTATGTCACTCGCGGTTTGATGACGCACCTTAACAACGAGGCGCAGTTGGCTGTCGTTATCGGACACGAAATTGGCCACGTAGCAGCGCGCCATGCCTCCCAGCGTGCATTCGAGCAGCAGGCGGGTCAGATAGCACTTATTGGCGGGGCCGTGCTTGGCGAGCAGCTTCTCGGCGTACCGGCGGGGGACCTTCTCGGAATAGGAGGACAAGCTGCTCAACTGTTGTTCCTGCGCTACAGTCGCGACCATGAACGTGAGTCCGACCGCCTTGGAGTCGAATATTCGGCCATGTCGGGATACAAGGCGTCGGAAGGATCCGAGTTTTTCGTGTCGCTTAAGCGTCTCAGCGAAGCGGCCGGAGGAGGATTGCCCTCATTCATGTCGTCGCACCCCGATCCAGGCGACCGCGAGCAGGCCATCAAGCGTATGGCAGCCGAGTGGGAAAGCAAGGGTCTGACACTTGAGAAAGTGGGAGAGGGTGACTATCTAAATTTAGTCGACAACATGATCGTTGGTGAGAATCCCCGCGAAGGATTTGTTGAGAACGGCAATTTCTACCACCCTGACTTGAAATTCATGTTCCCAATACCCTCGGGTTGGTTCACGGTCAATGAAGCCAGCCAGGTGTACATTGTTGAGAAGGACCAGAAGGCTGTGATGGTGATGCAGTTGGCATCGGGCAAGACCCCACAGGGTGCCGTCGAGGAATTCGGCAAGAGCGAAGGGATGACCCAGGTCAGTGCGGGTCCACTGAGCATCAACGGACTCACCGGTTACCAGATGGTTACCGAGGCATCGACTCAAGACGGCCAACAGTATCGCTTCAGCATCTTCGGATTGACCTACGAGGGAAACACCTACCGATTTGTGGGATATTCGGCTGCCGCCTCCTTTGCCACCTACCAGCCCTTGTTCGATAATGTTGCCAAGGGATTCCGTCAGCTGACCGACAGCCGAATCCTCAGTATTAAGCCGGTGCGGCTCCAGGTTCGTACGGTCGACCGCGACACCAAATTCTCGGATCTCCTGCCTAACCCCATCCCGATGAACATGAAGGCCGAGGAATTCGCCATCATCAACCAGGTGGGTCTGGACACGGTGATCCCAAGGGGAACGAAGGTGAAGCTGCCGGTGCAGTAGGCGGGGATAGCTGCAAGGTTGTTCGGCTGACCCTTCGCCGCTCCCCTCACTCGGTCCCTCGCTTCGCTCAAGATCTGCGATTCGGGAGATCGGCTCAGGGGTAGGCTCACAATGACATGGGCTCAATTTAGGGAAAAGACAAAAGGCGGCGCAAAGCGCCGCCTTTTGTCTTAACTCAAACAAGCGCCGGTGTCATTGCGAGCCAATCTCCGAGGCGAAGCCGAGGAGTCAGACGAGCAACCTTGCCTTTTAGTTGCAAAGATGCTAATTCCCTGGCCGTCTCCACCGTACCGGCGCAGGCGGCTCGGGCTTGAGCTTGACTTCCTGGGTCTCGAGCAGGCGAAGGGCCTCCTTGACGGATGCCTCGAGCTGTGGATCGCGCCCTTTGATCACCTCGGCAGGGTGCTGGAACACCTCTATGTCGGGTGCCACGCCCTCGGCTTCGACGGCCCAATTGCCATTCACATCGATGAAACCGCCGCGCGGAGCCACCATGCTACCTCCATCGAGGTAGCGGGGGGTGTCCCAGGTGCCCACCAATCCGCCCCAGGTCTTCGTGCCGATGAGCGGACCGATCTTGCGTTCGCGGAACATAAAGGGCATCAGGTCACCGCCAGAACCGGCCATTTCGTTGATGATCATGACCTTGGGTCCCCAAATGCCGGCAATCGGAGAGGTCGATGGACGACGTGACTCCGTGCGGTTGTTGAAATAACCGATGAGCGGACGCGCCAGCACATCGATGATGTAATCGGCAGCCGATCCGCCACCGTTGTTCCGCTCGTCGATTACGGCGCCCTTTTTGTCCTGCTGGCTGAAATAGTACCGGTTGAAATAGGTGTAGCCACCTTGGCCGGTATTTGGTACCCAAACATAGGCCAACTTGCCGCCAGATAGCTCATCCACCTTGCGGACATTCCCCTCGACCCATGCACGCGAACGCAAGCCTGCCTCGTTGGCAATGGGCACAACCGTCACAAGACGCGAACCCTCGGCTGACGGACGATTATTCACGCGCAAGACCGTTTGTCGGTTGGATGTCGCCTCAAACAGACTGTACATATTCATTTCGGCGGTGAGCGGCTTGCCGTTCACCTCGAGGATGTAGTCGCCAACGCTCACATCGATGCCAGGTGAAGCAAGTGGAGCCCGAAGATCCGGGTTCCAATTCTCGCCGGTGAAAATCCTCTTGATGCGGAAACGGTTGTTTGAGATTTCGTAATCGGCACCTAGAAGTCCGCCTGGTATGTTCTCGACGTTCGGCTCATCGCCACCGCGCACGTAGGAGTGACCAACGGCAATCTCGCCGCTCACGATGTCGAGCAGATACGACAGGTCGCTGCGGTGATGCACATGCTCAAGCCACGGATGGTACCACTTGTACACATCATCCCAGGGTGCACCGTGCTGATTGTCGACGTACAGGAAGTCGCGCATGTTCCGCCATCCCTCTTTGAAGATCTGTTCCCACTCCTCGCGTGGACTCAGTTTCATGCGAATCGAGCCAGTATCGATGCGTCCGTCGCCCACTTTTGGCGCGCCGCCTGATCCGACGATGCCCCAAGTGGTTCCGGCACGGTAAAGCACATTCTTACGGTCGTGCGATACCGTCATGTACGCCAAACCACGCATGTATTCGGTTGCTTTGCGGTCTTTGAGGTTATATCGGTGGACTACCGATCCCTGTACACCTGGGGCGTTTTCGAGCACGAAGAATTGCCCATCAGGACCGGGCTCGATGGCTGAATAATCGCGGACGGGCATGTCGATTGCCAAGATACGGTTGTGCAAACCGTCGAAATCGATCGATACAACAACATCCGATTTGGCGGATGCTTCCTTTTTCTCTTCAGTCTTAACCGGCTCTTCGTCGCTGGTCGGTAGGAGAGGGGATGGTGTTGAATTCGAAAGGATGGCCATATAGACACCTCTCGACACCGGGCTGTCGTACGAACTCATGTCGAGCCATCCGCTACTGCGCCCGAAATCCGTGCTGGCCAGAAAGTAGAGGTACTTGCCACTTTCGTCCCATTGTGGACTAATCACATCCGCCATGCCGTCGGTGACCTGGAAGGTCTTCTTTTGGTCGAGCGAATAGACGTGCAGGGCCTTAAACTCGGACGTGAGGAGTTTCGGATAGGCGATCCATTTGCTGTCGGGCGACCATACCGGGTTCATGGTCCGGTTGGGATGGGCCACGCCGTCGGCATCGACCTTTGTGGTGGCACCGGTTGCGAGCTCCACAATCCAGAGGCGGTAGTCGGTGTCGGTATAGGCGATGAACTTGCCGTCGGGCGACCAATCGGGTCGGAAGTAGTGCTTCTTGTGAGGCAGAACGATCTTGCGCGGGGCTGTAAGTCCGCTTTGGTCGGCAACCATCAGGTTATACTCGCCGTCGGCATCGGAGAACCAGGCGATGGATGCACCGTCGGGCGACCAGATCGGGTAGCGGTCGGCGGCACCCGAGCTTTGGGTGAGGTTACGCCAGTCGCCATTCTCCTTCGGAACGCTGATGATTTCACCACGGAATTCAAAGATCGCTCGCTTGCCGGTCGGTGACAGCTTGGCGTTGAGTAACTGTGCGGCTGGAGCATCGAGCCAGCGATCACGGGCCCAGTTCAGGTCGCCTCGAACGTTGATCACAAGCTGTTTCGACTGTTTGGTGGCCGGATCGAGCAGGTGCAAATAGCCACCTTGTTCATACACAATCCGATCGCCGGCCTTGGCAAGGTTCTTTGCGTCGAAATCCCTATGGAAGGTGATCTGCTCTTCTGTGCCAGTCTGTGGATCGAACGACCAGATGTTGTTCGCGAAATCACGCTCGCTGAGGTGATACACTTTGTTGCCGAACCAGATGGGGTTCACATGGCGCTCGTTGTCGGCCTGGCGGGTGCGCTTGAGCTCATAGTTGCGCAGGTTGAGCACGAAGATAGGCTGTGCCTGTCCACCGCGGTAATTCCTCCATTCGGGATCCCAGAAGGTATTTGGCTGATAGGCCATCCAGTTGCCGTCGGGCGACATGTCGCCCATCGACGCCTGGGGTACTACGAGGGCCGTCGGAGTGCCGCCCATAGTCGAAACTTGGAAAAACTTGATGGTGGCGGTAGGGTGTCCTTCGCGGGTCGACGTAAAGATTACGTTCTTGCCGTCGGGGGTCCATCCGGTGACCATATCCGGACCCGGATGCCAGGTAAGTCGCTGGGGTTGTCCACCCTCGATTGGTACCGTGTACACATCCATGTTGCCGTCGTACTGGCCCGTGAAGGCCACGGTCTTGCCGTCGGGCGACAATCGAGGGTTCACCTCAGCGCCGATAGCAGTGGTGAGGCGACGCGCATCGCCACCGTCGCGTGCCACGACCCAGAGGTCGTTTGAGTGCACGAACACGATGTGCGACTGTGAGCCGGTGGGCATGCGCAGGATGCGGGTGCCTTGGGCGAAGGTTTGGGTGCCCGCAACAAGCAGGGCGACAAGCATGACGACAGAACGTAGCATGTAATTGGAGCTTAGGTTACCGATGGAATCGGAATGTAGTGAAGCGGGCGAATTACTACAAGCTGCAACAGCACCAATAAGTCTCACTCAGCAAGTCGCTTGCAGCACTAATTGCCTACGGCGAGGGGCCTTACAGGATGACAGTGCGTCATTTATGAGTTGCAAGATGCCTTCGGCAAAGTTGCGTTTTGCAAGGGTATGACACGTAGGGTATTTCGGAGCATTGTACATGTCCACCGAGACAAAGCTTAACTAAAACCCGAAACTTTCGGAAACCACTGTCCGCCCTATGTTTTATACCATTTATTGGCAACCGGCTTTTACAGTTAGATTTATCAGAGATTAATCGGGTCTTTCAGGAATGTAAACAAAATCAACT
>CAYZWQ010000151.1:1013-6806 GCA_964481355.1 uncultured Chitinophagales bacterium | reverse complement strand
TAACTCCGCGCTCACTCTTTCCAGGTCGGTCCAGAAGTCCGGGTACGACACTGCCGCGTGCTCGGCGCCCTCAACATGCACCTCTCCGTCGCAACGAACAGCTGCAACACCGGCACTCATGGCAATGCGGTGGTCGTGGCGGCTGTCGACCTCGAGGCTGCCGAAACGGTGGTCGGGTTGGCCTTCGATGCGATAGCCGTCCTCGAACTCCTCGACAGGAATCCCCATAGCTCGCAGCATGCCGGCCATGGCATCGATACGGTCGCATTCTTTCACACGGAGCTCGCCGGCACCCCTCACCTCCGACTCACCCTCGGCAAAGGCCATGGCAACCGACAGGACAGGTATCTCGTCGATGGCCACAGCCACTTCAGCTTCCGACATCGACGTGGCCTGAAGCCGGCCTGGGCTCACGTGTAAATCGGCCACCAACTCGGCCCCGGCTTGACGCTCGTCCACGACACGGATGTCGGCACCCATCCGACGCAGCACATGCAAGGCGGCATCACGGGTCGGATTCAAACCGACATTCTTGAGAAGCAGTTCGCCTTCGGCCATGATGGAACCTGCCACCATCCAAAATGTGGCGGACGAAAAGTCGCCGGGAACGTCATAATTTTGGAGTGGCACCTGATGCCCCTTTGAGCTATAGATCAATCGGGTACCGTCGGGTAGTATTTCATCCCTGAGCTGAAGCAGCACCTCGGTATGGTTGCGGCTGCGCACGGTCTCGCGCACGACAACTTCTTCATCGCAAAACAATCCAGCCAGCAAGATGCATGATTTAAGCTGTGCACTCGCGATGGGCAATGCGAAATCGATCGCTTTCAGTCCCTCGTTGGCATGCAAATAGAGTGGCGGATACGTGCCATCGCGCGCCTCAATGTGGGCACCCATTTGTCCCAGAGGACCCATCACCCGTTTCATCGGCCGTTTGCTCAACGAGGCATCGCCAATGAGGGTGCATTCGATGCCGGCGCCGGACAAAATGCCTGCCATCAGGCGCATCGTCGTGCCTGAGTTCTCGCAGTCGATCACATCCTTCGGTCGCTGCAGCATGTGGCGGCCACGTCCGTGAACTTTAACAGTGGTTCCCTCCTGCTCGACAGTGACACCAAGCGCCTGTATCACTTTAAGCGTCGTCTGTGGGTCGGCAGCCTGGGCATAGTTGCCGATTGTTGACGTACCATCGGCAAGCGCGGCGAACATGGCTGCACGGTGTGCAATAGATTTGTCGGGAGGTATCTGAACGATACCGTTCAGACCACCCACTATGGAGATGGTTTTACGCATGGGAACTGGTAAATGAAGTTGATTCGATCAACGACTGCGTCCAAGCAGACGGGCAGCCTCGCGGCCGGCATCCGTGTTCGGATAGTCGTCGAGAAGCTGCTGCAATATACGGCGGGATTCGACTCTGTTGCCAAGCTGGTCGTAGCATGAACTCTGCTCAAGCATCGCGCGGGCAACCCATGATTCATAGGCTCCGAAAAGCACCCGCACGGCGGCGAACGAATTCACCGCTTCCTCGCAGCGCCCTGCGAGCTGTTGTGCCCGCCCCAACTGGTATTGCGCCTCAGCCCCTGTCACAGAGCTGCTATTTTGGGCCAACGCCTGAAATGCCGCTTCAGCCTCGGTGTAGCGGCCCTCCGACAGGTCGGCCTTGGCGAGACCCAGTTTGACGGCATCACTTGAGGTCGAGCCTGCTGCGGCAAAGTTTTCGCGGGCCTTGGCGCCATCGCCCATGGCCAGGTAGGCGTTGCCCATTCCGATGCGGGCTTCCTGCCGCATTCGGGTGTTGTCGCGCGACAGACGCTCAAAATATTCGAGCGACTCACTGTAGTTGCCGTTGTCGTAGGCAATGCGTCCAAGGTTGGCTAGTGCCGGACCGAGGCGGTTGCTCCTCGGATATTGGTTCACGATGGTGAGGTATGCCCCACGCGCGGCATCGAAATTGCCTTCGCGCTCGTGGGCGTCGGCCAAGTTGAACTGGGCTTCGGCACGCGTTAGGTCGTCGCTGGTGAGTCGGTCGATCTCACGATAGGCATTGATGGCTGCCGGAATGTCGCCAGCATCCATGAGGGACCGTGCCTGGCTCAGGCGAAGACGGTCGGCCGTAGTTGCATTCGGGTTGTTGGCCAGGAACTGGTCCATCAGTTGATTCGTGTTGTCTTCGAGACCGATGGCAAGCCCGGCATCGCGAATACTGTTGATGGCATCTACGACGTAGTCGCTGCGCGGATACCGGTTGAGCACCACTTGGTAAGCTTCGATCGCCTTTTGGTATTCTCCTGCATTGTACCACGCATCACCGATATTGTACTGCGCCCGCGCGGCCCAGTTCGAACCGGGCGCCAGACGGATGAGCGTTTCGAACTCGGCCACCGCCTGTTCGTGGCTGTTGCCGAGCAGGTAGATGTACCCGATATTGAACTGCGCCAGCTCCCGGAGGTTGCTCTGCGTGTAGTTGTCGATCAGCTTCCTGAACGCGCTCACAGCCTCGAATGGTTGCGATGCGCGATCGTAGGCCATGCCGATCTGATATTGTGCATAATCGCCTCCCAGCTGCGAAGAGGTCACCTTGCCGTATGCGTCAATTGCCTGGCCGTACTCCCGCGTAGCGAAATAGGCGTCGCCGATGCGAAGGTTCGTGTCGACGTCGTAGGGAAACATGGCGATGGGTGGTGGCTTGTAATCGCGCAGGAACGCCTGTAATGGCGGGATTGCACGCTCAAATTCACCCATTTGAAAGAAACTCCAACCCAATGAGTAACGGGCTGCCCCAATGAGCTCATGGTTCGGATGTTGGTCAATGAAGCGCTGAAAAAGCATCGCCGCCTGCTGATACTGCTTCAGGTTGAAATAGCTGTCGGCGTTCCAAAAAAGGGCCTCGGCCGAAAAAACGCCGGTAGGCTGCTCGCGGACGAGTGCCTCGAAAATGGGTTGCGCATCCTCGAAGGCCATTTCGCGGAACAGCGCCCAACCTTTTTGGAAGCGAGCCTGGCGCTTGATGTCCGGGTCGAGGTTGGTGGTCTCGGCGGCTGCGTCAAATGCCTGAATTGCACGAGTGAACTCGTTGTTGGCGTAGTAGGCCTCACCGAGCAAGATAAACACCAGACCTGGCTGGTTCGTCGCCATATTCCTTCGGATCAGGTCAAGGCAGACATCGATGGCCATCACGTTGTTGCCGACCTCAAATGCGGTGAGCGCCCATTCGTAATAGGCCTCTTCGATCCACAAACCCGTCTTGTACTTCTCGCCGAAGCTGGTGAACGTTTCGAGGGCTTCGCGATAGCGACCACCAATTTTTTCGTTCACCGCCTTGTAATACAACGCCTTGCGGGCAAGCTCGTCATTGCCGGCTGCAGCCTTTTCGAACGAGTTGGCTGCCCAATGGTAGATTTCCTGTTTGTGGTAAAGCCATCCCAAGCCGTAGTGCGCACGCCGCTGGTCGTCCTTGCCCTCGTTCATGTTGATGTACTGGAGGTAGTAATTCGATGCCTCCTCATATTCGTCCAATGCGTTGTAGCTCTCGGCAATCAGGTAGATGGCCCGCATCCGAGACTCCGGCTCCAAGATGGACTGCTGGGCCTTGAGGTTGTCGATGGCCTCCTGATATCGAGCCTGCATGTAATATGATTCGCCCAGAGCAGTGCCTATGTTGCGGGCAGCCTGGCTCCGGGGATAGTTGGCGCGCAGCCTTTCGAAGGTGCTCGACGCCATCGGGAAGATTTCATCGCGCAAATACAGGCTGCCCTGCGAAAAGAGCGCCTTAGGTGCCCAATCACTTTTAGGGTAGGTGTCGACCACCACCTGGAAATACCGGCGCCCCATGTTGTTGTCGCCCTTTGCGATCGCCTCTTCAGCCATCCAATACCAAATTTGCGGCGCCCGGTTGTCTTGCACCGCCTGCTTGGTGGCGCGAAGGTACATGGCAATGGCCTCGTCGTGCTTGCGGTCAACCGACCGGGCGTGCGCCATGTCGAGCAGCAGGTCGATCGTGTGCTCATGTACCGGCCAGGCCGCTATAAACTGCTCGTAATAGCCCTCGAGGTTGTCGGGATCCAGCTGAGACTTGGCCTTTGTGATGTGAAAGGCGGCTGAAGGATGCAACACGTGGTCAGGATGATCTTCGATGAACTTCTCCAGCAGCATGATGGCCTGCTCGGGTTGTCCGTCGTGGTAGCGGCGCAACCCCTCCATGTACGCTTCATGCATGGGCTCCGATAGATGTTGGGCTGCTGCAAAAGGGCTTTGAAAGGACGATATCGCTATGATGAATGCGAGGTGGGCGATCGCGCGGGAGATCGATTTTGGCATGGAATAGCTTCGTGTAAATCCTGATGTGCGTGATACGTTCTTCAACGACGGACGTGCTTTATTGTTTCCCGTCGGCAGAATCTACGCAAACTTTCAGATCTAATCCTCACATTTCGAGGAATCGGATCAACTCGTTGGCGCGGTCGGCCCATTCGGCATCGTCATGCGACCGGGCATCGGAGTGAACGGCATAGCCGAATCTGCGAAGCGACGATACGGCCCGATCCGCATTCGAAGGATCAAGACGCATCGAAATTTTGTGGACATGCTCGTCGCTGTCGCTCTCCGCGGCATAAGCGACGCCCATCGAAAGGATGCGCACTCCCTCCGTTTCGATGATGCCGATAATGGACTGAAGCTCCGGTGTTCGCTGGTCAGATTCAATAAATATCGTAAGCCCGTCCTGCATCAGCCCCAAGGCTTGTTCCACTGCCTGCCGCACATCTTCGAGGGTAACGAAACCCAGGAAGTTGCCGCTGCGCTCGGCAACGGGGATCACGTGTTGACCCGTTCCGTTCAAGGAGTGCCAAACGTCGAAGACGTGCTGTTCCGGATAGGCCATCAACGACGTTTCAAGCGACTGCAATGGCAATATCTCGTCTTTCACATGGTCGAGAAGAACGTCTTCCCTGAGGGTTCCGACCAGTACCCGGCTCATGCGGTCGATGATGGGCACACGCGACTCGCCATGAAGTGCCGACCACGACAGCGCATGCATGGGCGACTGGTCGGAAAAGACCGGGTCGTGATCGACATGTACAAGGTTGGAGACCAGCATACTCAGGTTACTGTTTGCAGCGGAGGATGGTTACGTTCCAACAGGGTCGTCAGCTTTTTCAGTTGGTTTTGATGTACCCTGAAGGTGATGTGAATTCCGTCTTCTTCGTACCGTTTGTCCAGAACTTCGGCAATATCATGGATAGATGCCACCGTTTTATGATCGTGTAACGGCAGCACAGCCGATTTTGTGATGAACTCCTTGTTCAAATGGCGAACAATTTCCTCTTCGAGGCGCTGGAGCCCGACGCGATGCTCGGCAGAAATGAAAATGGCCTCCGGGTACTGGTTGCGCAGGGCGGTCATCCGTTCTGGGTCGGTAATGCGATCGGCCTTGTTGAATACCATCAACATGGGCTTCTTGTCGACTTCCAACTCCTTCAGTGTCGCATGCACCACCTCGATATAGTCGTCGAGCACTGGCGACGATCCATCAACCAAGTGGATGAGGATGTCTGCCTCGCGGATTTCGTCGAGGGTGCTTTTGAAGCTTTCGATCAGGTTGTGCGGCAACTTGCGAATAAACCCGACCGTGTCCGACAGCAGGAACGTCTGCCCGGCCATATCGAGGCGGCGCACGGTGGCATCGAGCGTGGCGAAAAGCTTGTCTTCGGCGAGCACGTTCGTGCTGGTGAGGGCATTCATCAATGTGGACTTGCCCGCATTCGTGTAACCTACCAAGGCGGCACGAGGGAT
>CAYZWQ010000151.1:0-1003 GCA_964481355.1 uncultured Chitinophagales bacterium | reverse complement strand
CCCCTTGCGTTGCGTCGTACGTTGACGGTCGAGCTTCTCAAGTTTTTCTTTGAGCGTGGCGATGCGCTTGCCAATAAGGCGGCGGTCTGTTTCGATCTGTGTCTCGCCGGGTCCTTTGGTTCCAATACCGCCCTTTTGGCGCGACAAGTGGGTCCACAGTCGCGTGAGCCTTGGCAGCAGGTACTGAAGTTGGGCAAGCTCCACCTGCATTTTGGCGGCTGATGTCTTTGCCCTTCCGGCGAAGATGTCGAGGATGATGCCACTCCGGTCGATCACCTTCGCATCGGTGGCCTTCTGGATGTTGCGCGTCTGGGTCGGCGACAGGTCGTCGTCGAACACGATCAGATCGGCTTGGTCGGTTCCGGCCAAGGATGCCAAGTCGTTGAGCTTGCCTTTTCCGATATAGGTGGCCGGGTCTGGACGCTTGCGGTTTTGGAGAATCTTTCTGACGGTGACTCCACCGGCCGTGAGCACTAATTGTTCCAGTTCGTCGAGGTGCTCGGTTGCTACTGTCCTATCGGTCTCCGCACTGTATAAACCAACTAATATGGCTTTTTCTGCCTGTACTGCAGTTGTAAAATAACTGTCGTTTCGTGATGTGTCCAATGAGTCGTAAGAGTTAGTATGAGCGCTGGATGTCTGATGTCTCGGACCAAGCCTGAGAGATGTGCCGATCTACCTTGTACGTCAATATACGTCTGAACGTTTCGTATTTACTGTTCGGGACTTTTAATTTGATTCGGTGTGCACGCAGACCGTTGGTGTCGGTCGATGAAAAGAAAAAAGTGAATTCGGTATATCCCTCGCGGGGCAATTCCAAATAGTCGTTGATCCTGTTCCAGGCAATCGTCTGAGATGGATCGTTAATGTTTTTCACGATGCCGTTGTCGGTGATGTAGCGTTTCGACATCAGGTAATAGGCGACATACCAATTCACTCCCCGCCACAGGTACGCAAGTTCGAACAACCGGTAGGCCGACTCGCCTGCTGCCGTATGATAAAC
>CAYZWQ010000150.1:0-6861 GCA_964481355.1 uncultured Chitinophagales bacterium | reverse complement strand
ACAAATGCCGGCCAGATCATGATTGTTTCAATGTGCATAATTGACCTAATTTCAAAATACAACCTGTTGCTCCGGATCGAGGAGCAGCTCGCCGATGCTGCCATCTATCTGGGCCGCGACGTATTCGGGCTTTAAGCAACCGTTGAACACCTGCCAAGTCGCACCGTGACTTGGCAGGCTATTTTTTTTAGAACCCTATGAAGATTCGATCCCTCCAAGTTCGGAACTACCGGATCTACCCGGAAGCTGAACTGGAGTGGGGAGGTCGCATCAACTTGGTGCAGGGCCCCAACGGCGCTGGCAAGACGAACCTGATTGACGCCATTCATTACCTGTGCATGAGCAGGAGCTTCGTGACGTCGAGCGACTCGCACGCCATTAACCTGAATGCATCCTCTTTCTGGCTGAAAGGGCATTTCGAAGGCACGATTCGGCCGCTTGTCGACATCGAAATATCGTATCAGCGAGGTGCCGGTAAGGGGATCCTTGTAAATGATGTCAAACTTGACCGACTCTCAGACTTGATCGGCAGAGTCCCCGTCGTGGTTTTGAGCCCCGACGACCGGCAGCTTACGTTCGAGGGCCCCGAATACAGGCGCACCTTTTTGGACGCAATGATCAGCCAGGTCGACGCCGCATATCTTCGCGACCTTATCGACTACCGACGGGTGATGCGCCAGCGCAACAGGGTGCTTCTCGCCTGCAGGGAGCAACCCGTGCATGTTGCTGACCAACTCGAGCCATGGGACGCTCAGTTTGTGCGCCTGGCGGCCAAGATCATACACCGCCGCCACGAACTCCTGCACACTTTTGGCGGCTACCTCGAACGATCCTACAACCTGATGGCGGGGGTTGAGCACAAACCGTCGTTCAAGTACAGGACCATCGACGAAGACCATGGCGACATCCGGCTGTTGGAAGAGAGGATTCTGAAGGAGCTCCGATCCAGACTTGAGAAAGATTTGGAGCGAGGCGTGACCACGGTCGGTCCCCACCGCGACGACATCACGTTCATGCTCGACGGGCTCGACCTGCGGAGGTTTGGCTCGCAGGGACAGCACCGGCTTTTTGCGTTGTCGCTGAAATTGGCTGAACTCTACTTCTTCTCCGACATGTTGGATGATTTGCCTATTTTCCTGCTCGACGATGTTTTTGGAGATCTTGATCCCAAGAAGACGGCCGTGCTGATGCGCACATTGGCAGAGCATCCTGGCCAAGTGTGCATCACGGCGGCAAACACGTCGCTCCTTGAATCGCTGATTGATTGGTCAGATCCCGAAAACCGCCTCATTTCGATCGATAACGGTCTCATATCTGTTGCAAACGACACCTCGGACCATGTACGCATATAAACCGAAACCCATTGGCGACCTGGTAAATGAATATGTTACCAAGTACACCGACCAGAAGTCGGTGATGAGGGGCATTGTGTTGCACCGGTGGCGCGACGTGGTGGGCCCCATGGTGGCAGACCAATGTACCTCGATTCGGTTTGATGCGACCAACAGGCTGATTTTGAGAGTGCCTCAGGCCACGTGGAGACACGAAATCAACATGCAGCGCACGCATATCCGTGAGTTGCTCAACGAGGAGGCAGGCGGTGAAATTGTCGCGGAAATTATCGTGAGGTCCTGACACATGCAAATCTTGAACGGCATCCAACGCATCTGGGACTATCTTCGCAACCGCTTCGACAGCGGTTATGGCGGAGGGATGGCTTCTGAAAGCGGCATCATGGAGCGCCGCGAAAAGGTGACGGTGTTTGTGATCTCGATCATCATCGCCTTGGTGATGTGGGTGGTCGTCAATTTAGGACGTGACGTGAGCACTACGGTCCAGTTTGCCCTGACGGTGGGCGAGTTGCCAGAGAACATGGCATTGGCAAGCGACTTGCCGGAACAGGTCACGGCAAGTGTGAGCGGAGAGGGCTGGAGGTTGCTTCCGTTGCGGAACAATCTGCAAACCATCGCAATCGACATCGACCAGCCGGAGATCCTTCTCACCGACATGATTCGCGAGAAAGTAGGTCCATACGGCATAAATGTGCTCTCCGTACAACCCGCGATGATGCGTACCATATTGGAAGAGAGGGTCACCAAGAAGGTACCCATCCAGGTGCAGCGGAACATCTCGTACAGGGGGCAACACAACTTGGTCGGAAATGTGATTGCAATTCCCGACTCTGTACGAATATCGGGAGCAAAAAGCGTCGTTGACAGCATCAGCTACTGGCCAACGGAGCTTTTGGAACTCACAAATGTGAATTCAGACATCTCGAACACGGTTGCACTGCAACGGTTTCCGTCTATTCTCATGTCGGATGTCTTGGAGACGATGGTGACAGCGCGAGTTTCAGAGTATACGGAGGGCGAGCAGCGGGTACGCATCGAGGTCTCCGACTTACCGCCCGGCACCGATGTCAGCTTCAGCCCTGCCTATGTGTCCATCAGGTACACCATTCCCATCGAGGAGTATGCCCAATCGCAGACGGAGCCCCTATTCAGCGCCATTGTCCCATATGGGGACATACGCGCCGATTCCTCGGGATATATATCGCCGATGATCACCACGCTCAGCCATGCACTGCATGCCACCGTCAGAACCGTCCAACCCCGCAGGGTGTCCTATTTTGAGGTGATCAGGTAGTTATCGCGGCGATCTGATCCCGGAAGGGCGCCAAAGCGTCCTCGACGTCGGCGACACCGTCAACCCAGGAACGAATTTTTAGGATCACTTCGTCGACAAGTGCATCGGGGCATGAGGCTCCAGAGGTCACACCGACCCGAAGTGGGTGCCTGCTCAGGTCGAACCAATCTGCCGTTTCTGTTTCGGCGTGTCTCCATTGGTCGAAGTGACGAATATTTCCGGCGCTTGGCAGGTCGGCAGCCCCACGGACATGATAGGTCGGGACGACCCGCTCGAGCAATTCGACGATGTGCATCGTGTTCGAGGAGTTGAACCCTCCCACGACCAGGGCGACATCCAGCGGCTGCTTCATGAGTTCGAGCGTGGCCGACTGGTTCTCGTTGGTGGCGTAACAGAGGGTGTCGCTGGTGTCGGCCACATGATTTTCGATGTCGGCGTCGCCATGGATTTCGATTGCGGCTTCCCGCAGGATTTGTATGACTTCGGTGGTTTCGGTTGCGAGCATGGTTGTCTGGTTAATCACACCGAACCGCCTGAGGTCGCGGATCGGGTCGAAACCTGGGGTGCACTTACCCGCAAATGTGGCCTCGAACGAATCCTTCGTATGCAACCCTTTCATGCAATCGGCGAGAAAACGGGCCTCGTGGGTATTCAGGACGACCACGACAGCTCTGGCATCTTTCTCGGCATGCGAAAAGGTGGCACGCGTTTCCTCGTGATTGACCTTTCCATGAATCACCAGGTTGTATCCTTTTTTACCTAGTTGACCACCACGCTTCCATACCTTTTCTACAAATGGACACGTCGTGTTCCAAGCGTATGGGTCGATGCCCTGTCCCTTCAGCTGCTCTTCGATGGCGAGCGTGGTTCCAAAGGCAGGCACGATCACGATGTCATCGCTGTTCAAGGATTCAATGGGAATGTTAACGCTTCCGTCTGTTTCGAACAGGAATTTTACGCCGCGCCGCTGCAGGTCTTCGTTGACAACGGGGTTATGGATCATCTCACCCAATAGGAAGACGCGGCGGCCACCGGCTTCCTCAATCGTGCGGTAGGCGATGTCGATCGCGTTTTGCACACCATAGCAAAATCCAAAGTGGCGAGGGATGAAGAACTGAACCGGACCGAAGTCGAGCTGTACGGGACTCAGCTGTTTCTTACGGGGATCTGTTGCCTGCATGGCCTGCTTGACCGTGCGAATGATCGACGAATCGTAAAACGACGGGATGTTAAATTGCTTAGCCATATCATTCAGGGTCTGTTATCGACGAAACGAGCTCATTTGCATGGGCGTTCCACGACGCTCAACTTCCGACCTCGTCGAGCCTTACTGCCACCAACTTGCTGATGCCTGTCTCGGGCATGGTTACTCCGTACATCATACGGGCTTTTTCCATGGTCAGCTTGTTGTGTGTGATGATGATGAACTGTGTGTCGCTGCTGAAACGTTGCAATATCCGCGCAAATCGTTCGATGTTTGCGTCGTCGAGCGGGGCGTCCACCTCATCCAAAATACAGAATGGGGAGGGCTTGACCAGGTAGATCGCGAAGAGCAAGGCAATGGCTGTCAACGTCTTCTCGCCTCCCGATAGCTGACTTATTGCACTGGGACGTTTGCCTCTGGGCTTGGCGATGATTTCGATCTTGCTTTCGAGCGGATCGACCTTGTCTTCTTCGAGGATCAGGTCGCATTCGTCATCTTCGTTGAAGAGCGTGCTGAATACCGTCTTGAAATTTGCCCGGATATTATTGAAGGTCGACAAAAACCGTTCTTGTGCCGTGTCGTTGATTTCCTTGATGGTCTGCCTGAGTTTGGCGTCGGCTTCTCGCAGGTCTGCCATCTGGGTTTCGAATGTGTTAAGCCGCTCCAGCTCCTTTTCGTACTCTTCGATGGCGAGCGGATTCACTTCTCCGATATTCTTGAGCCTTTGGCGAACATCGATCAAACGGGTCTTGGCTTCTGCCACGCTCATCTCTTCGGGAAGCACGGCCTCGATGGCATCCATCAATAGTCCGTAGTTTTCGAAGATCTGGTCGGCAATGTGCCTTGCATCCAATTCAAGCTGATTCTTGGCAAGCCCAAGTTCATGAAGCAGCTCGAGCGACTGTTCCCTGTTGTGGCGGATGGTGCGAAGTGCATCGTCAATCGCCTTGATGCGCCCTCTCTCCCTCATGCAGTCTTCATCGGCTTGGTCGCGCAGGCTGCTTGCAAGCACGCGGTCGCGGTCGAGCAGGCCCAATGCCGATTTCGACTCGTCAATCTGGCTACGGTATGCTATGATGAGATCCTTCGCTCTCTTGGCCGTTTCGGCTCGCTGTTGAACCCTGTTTTTGATCGATTCAATTTGTTCGTTGGCACGCTGGATTTCACGGATGGCACCATCCAGTTTATTCTGCAGATCCTGATGGGCAAGCTTGACCTCGTTATATTTGGCTTGTGCCCTGTTTCGGTTCTGCTCAGTCAACTCCGTTGCGCTGCGAAGTTCGGCAACCGACTCAAACAGCTCTTTAATCTGGTTTTGGATGGACTGGGCCTCCGGCTGAATCGCATCCATCTTATCCTGCAATTCGGCCCTTTCGGCAGTGATGGCATCGAGCCTCTGTTTCATCTGGGCATGATTGCGCCCCTGCATGTGAAGTCGGGCTGAAAGGCCGCTCTTTTGCGATTCAATCTTACTGATGCTCTGCTCAGACTGCTTTACCATGTTGCCGAGCACAGAGAGGTCCAGCTCATCGAGTTCCCGGTCAACCTTCTTGAGTGCATGCTGCTCGTCGTCGCATGCATCCTCGGAGACCATGATCCGCTTCTCAAGCGACATGATCTTCTCTTTGAGGCTCGTTCTGATGCCCGTGCTGGCGTTGGGGCTACCCGTTCTGACAAATGACTCCCGGGTTATAACATCACCATCGACCGTGACACCCGTGACCCCTTGTTCGGGTACGGCGCCCGGTTCGATGAGCACGACGTGACCCAGCAGCAGATTTCGCAGTCCGACCCATTTACGGTCGCATTGGACCTGTAAGGCCAGGGAGTCGGGACGCGCATCATATGATCCGGTAAGCCGTGATGCAGCAATTATTGTCGCCCTTCCCTTCTTGTTGTCGCGCAAAAGTTCGGACGCTGCACTCAGATCAGCTTCGTTGCCAAGCACCAAATAGTTGCATGCCTCACCAAGCACGGATTCGAGTGCAACCGAAAGATCCGGTTTAATCGATAGCAAATCTGTGACAACAGCGGCAAAACTGAAATTCCCCTTGTGGCCGAGCAAGAACTGGACGCTCTCGGGGAAGTGCTCCTGCGACTTGGCGATGTTCTGGAGAAGCTCGATCTCGCGCTCGTACCCTTGGATGACTCCTGTATGCGTTCTGATCACGTCTTTTAGGCGATTGCTCTCAGCAACAAGGGTTTCCCTTCGCTTAATAGCCTCGTCGTACCGCAACTCGGCCTGCTCATGCTGGGCCTTGGCACCCCGCAGTTCCACTTCCAGCTTTTTGTTCTCCTCGGAGACCTCGGCAAGCTCATGATCCGCAGAATCCATCTGTTGCCTGAGGCGCACCATTTCCTCCGCACCGTTTTCAAGCCTCGATTCGATACGGATGCGCGATGCCTGCAATTCCGACAGACGGGCATTGGCTTTAGTATATGCAGCAGTCGCCGCTTCGAGTTGAGCCCTCACGGTTTTGACGCTGGCATCGAGCTCAAGGTAGGCCTTCTGGGCGGATGCCAATTCGTTGTCGGCCTCGGAGAAGGTTGACGCTAGTCGGTCGCGCTCATCTTCCCATTTTTTGATGGAGACCCTTTGGGTTCTGATTTCATCTTCTCCTGCAAGTACATCGGTTTCGAACTGCCGGATGTTCTTCTCCTCCGATTCGACACGTTCTGTCGCAATGCGGATATCCGTCTGAGCCTGTTGAATTTTTGCGTTTATTTCGGCGAGCTCACGCTGTGTCTCGCTCAGGCGGAGCTCTCGTTCGGAAAGCTGCACTTCGGCTATCTGCCTTGACTGCTCAGCCTCCTCGATGTCGCGCTGGAGCTGCTCCTTTTCAGCTTCGACGTCGGTAAGCCTCTGTCGCAACGGTTGGAGTTGATCCTGAAGGCGACGGTACTCCATCCTTGATACCGCCTGATCCAGCCGGTGAAGTTCCTCTTCAAGGTCTTTAGCCTGGCGTGCCCGATTTGACTGGCGGTTCAGGCTGTTCACATTTTTGCGCACC
>CAYZWQ010000149.1:0-6906 GCA_964481355.1 uncultured Chitinophagales bacterium | reverse complement strand
GGCACCCGGAACCCCCGCTTCTGGAAGTTTGAGGTGAATTTGATCGACTCGGATGTACGCTCGATCACCTGTGAGTTGTCGAGGTTTAAACTCACCAAGTTGGATGTCTCATACGAGAGCGTTGTCGAGACCCCGTTCTTCCATGTCATGCTGAGACCGACCAGCGGCGCAAACCGTTTTTCAATGTTGATTTGCTCCGGTTTGTACTCAGGTATCTGGGACAACAGATTGTAGACACCCACCACCCCACGCAGGCTGTCGGCATTGGCCTGGAAGAACCAGCCCAGGGTATATGAGCCCCGATAGGTGTGCATCAGACTTATGCGGGATGCGATCCGGTTTGCAAATGGTATCTTCGACTCAAGCCCTCCGAGAGTGACGTTCCAACCCGGCAACGGAATGGGCGAAAGACCCCTCTTGCCAAATATCCTGTTGCCGCTGGTCAAATACGCGTTGACAAAATCGTTACGGAGCGTAGCAGGATTCAACAGTGACCTGCCGTCACCATTTTGATCGGAGATGATCCTGTCGGCCAAATCTCCCTCGGCTGTCGCCTGAATATCGTCGAAGGCCGTTTGAAGCTGCGATTTGTACAGATCAACAAAACCTGGACCAAAAATCCAGACGGATGCCCCAACATTGCCCGATATGTTGAAGATGCTGTTTGTATTCTGGTCCGGCTGAATGGTCGTATTGATGGTCTGCTTTTCGTCCCACATGGCCGACCAATCCAAATCGATGGTCAAGTTCTTGAATGGGTTCAGTTTCGTCTTCAGTATGACGTCATCCTTGAAGTTCTCGGCGCCCGAAAGCGTGATGGCCTGAGATCCCTGCTGCGTGTTGGCGATTAGCTGGGATGTCGGAATTTGCCGGTCGAAACCAAGACGGTACCCCAATTGGGGAGAAAATTTTGAATCGAGGTCATTGGCAAACGATTCCCAGATTTGCGAACCCCCACGATAGCCGCTTTGATCGGATCCAGTGGAGTGTTTGTATGAAAAATCGATGGATTCGAGGCTAAGCACGGCAAGAACAGACTTTCGGCCTATCTGTGCGAGAGACCGTTCGAAGTTTGATGGAACACGAGGTTCACGCACCTTTGAACTGTCCTTCTGAGCCCCCTCAATTTGCTCCTTAAGCGACAACTCCTGCTCCTGCTCCTGCTCTTGCTTCTGCTCTTGCTCTTGCTTCTGCTCTTGCTCCTGCTCTTTCTCCTGCTCTTGCTCTTGCTCTTCCTCTTGTTCTTGCTCTTGCTCTTGTTCTTGCTCTTGCTCTTTCTTCTTCTTTTCGGGTTTTGGAGGCAGTACGATCGATGTGTCCCTTTTCGCCTGCTTCTCCAATTCCTTCCATTCAGCCAAAGCCTTCTCAAACGCCTCCGCCTCGGCCTTCTCGGCAGCCCTCTTGGCTTCCCTTTCCTCACGTTCCAGCTTCTTCCGTTCTTCGCGCTCCTTGGCACGTTCCTGACGCCTCTTTTCTCTTTCCGTCTCGAAGTCGGTCGCCGATTTCGTCATGTTCTCATAAAACCCAAACTTCTGCAACAAGGCCCGTGTACGAAGGGAGGTTGTCTGGTCGATCGAAAACGTGTTGCTCACCCTTGCACCTAAACCGGATCCCTCAGGCGAATTGGTCCATGTGAAACCGCCACGGTAACTCGTGGTCATGTTCACCCAGTCGAGTGTCTTGCTGCGGCTAAGGTTTGGCCGGAAGCTGGCGGAATATTGTTCATTGTAGTTGTTCCGCCTGGGTAAAGCGTCTTTGCCCAGCACGTCGCGCACCACGTCGAGTGTGGGTCTCAAGTCGAAGCGGGTTGTGTCATCCGCATTGCGAATTTGACCAATCCGGTTGAATCCCAAATCTGAGGTGGTGTTGATGGAGATCGGAATCGAGGGTGTGAGATTGTAATTCAACCCAAATTTTGAATCGTAGGTGAACGTATGGGTCTGCTGCACCGGTATGATTTCGTTGTTCAAGGCGCGCCGCTGACGTTCCTCATAATTTCGTTTCAGGTTGGCGGATGCCGATATGCTGCTTGGCATATATCCCAGACGCAATCCTGAGACCGCATTCAGCACAGGCACATTTTCAAGGAAGAAAAGCGGACGAGCCAATCGTACATTGCGTACGGTCAAGTTGTAGTCGATTCCCGTCGTGTAGTTCCAATTGTCGACATATCTGTTCTGAGGGTCACGATTGCTGCCTGTGTTGTAAACATAACTGATACGCGTGTTGTCGAGCAAGAGCTGAGCAACTGGACTCTTGGAATACTGTTTCGAAATGCTGCTCAAATTGATCGAGTATGCCTCACTATAAGTCTGGCTCTCGAGAATTTTTTGGTCGATGGTCCTGCGCTTCTCCTCGCTGTCGAGAGTGGGATCGTTCGATATCGCTGACTTAAAATCATCGAGGCGAACATCGCCCTCATTCGGGAGGAATCGTGGCGTTGAGGTGCTTTGACGAGCCGACAGCAATAGTGGGAAAATGAATCCAAACCTGTCGGGTACGAGCTTGTGAAGGTTGATCGTTGTGCTCAAGTCATAGTCCATCCGCTCAGCATAATCCCTCTCGCCCAACCTGGAATCCAATGCACCAAATCCATCGGTGGTGCGAAGCACGTTTCCGTTTATCGTGGCAAAGTCAGCCATTGTGATGGATGTATTACCCTTGGCAGCCCATCCACCCTCGTCCGTGAATCCAGACACCCGGAGTTCGTTCACCCAAACCTCGGCATCGAGCGAGGGCACGCCGCGGCGCGACAGAAACACACCGTCCTCCTGTATCAGGTCGAGGGGGTTTGCAATACCAATTCCTATCTCGGTAATTTTCTCGAGCGAGGGGTTTCCTCGGATACCCACAATAGCTCCGGGAACAGCGTTCTGAATCAGGACGCTGTCATAGAACGTTGTGTTGAACGACGCTTGACGCAATCCTCGAATCTGCTTGATCTGGTTGAAGACACTCAACTCGATGTTGACGCTGTTCTCCGTGTATTTCCAGATTTCGTTTGCAATGAGGTCTAGAATTTCCGGGTCTCGGGACTCAAGCAAGTTTTCGGCGAATATGTCGGAACGCATGTCAGACGGCGTTATCGGCTGGCGATATTCGTAGTAGTCGTTCTCAAGGTCACGCCCCAGACGAATGATCAACTCGATGTCGTTGCGGCGATTGTAACCCTCACCGTGCACAAACATGCGCAAGTTGGAATAGTTGATGAGGTTCAGTCCCTCAGTGTAATTCCTGCGTATCATGCGGATGTCGCCCTGCCGCAGATCGTTGACGCTCAGCACAAGCGACTGCTCATTTCCCTCAAGATCGCCCTGTTGCGTGCGGACAATCGGCCTTACAGTACCCTTGGGCACACGATATGGAATTGGCCGGCGGTTGGAATTCTCCTCAGAGTTGATCGTCTGCACTTTGAAATCGGTGCTGGCAGATTGGTTGCCGACCTCCTCAGCTTTCCGCCATTGGCTGCCCACAAATTCGAAGGTGGCAAAGCGCATGGTGAGCGGCTCTCGATAGCCCGACATCCAGAATCGGATGTACGAAATCTGCTGGAAGCTGTTGATGTTTCCAACCTGCCGCTGGAAGTCGCGCAACGGGATCCGCACCTGGTACCACTTGAGGTTGTCGTTCACACTTACACTGTCAACGATAAAGCTTTTACCGATGCTCAAAGAAGACGGATCGCCCGGATTCCAGGGTATCTCATACTGGTAGTAGTTGTCGTCGAGATTGACCTGACCCGGGACAATCAGGCTTTCGCTGTCGGGCCGGTTCGTGTTACCCACGGTGGTGTTGCTTGCGCGCGGGGTATTCCCCTCCATGTAGCCGTTGAAGCGCAGGAAATATTCCTGCATCCTTGAATACCTGCCACGGATACGGTCGTCGGCGTAGTAAACATAGTCGTCGTTCGAGGGGTCGGCTAAGAGTTTGTTCAACTTGTCAGGCTGGTTTGCATACACCTGGGTCATGTGCTGGATGTACTCGGCAAATAGTGTCTGCTCGTTGAAGGGTTGGCTCGAATTGCTCGAGGCTCCATCCAGACCAATATCCTCACGCTCTTGGTTGACCGTGGAGAACTCGCCGTCAAATCGGATCGAAGTGCTGAGCACATACGACCTTCCATCCAAATCGGGCACGATGAGGTTGGCATTGTCAGCCAAGCCGTCCTCGGTGTTGAGACGGAAGTTCGGGATCACATCCTCCGAAATCGTACCAATGTCGATATACAGCTTCCCGTCATAATTGGTCGCATCCTCGGCAGAAGCAGAGCCACCCGGCAATATCGGCTGGACCCAAAACTCGAGGAACTCAATGTTGTTGATCGTAAAATCCTGCTGACCGGAAAATATCGTCGCCGTCATGCCGCCCCACATCTTCTCGGGCTCGGTTGTAACAATTCGGTCAAGCTCCCTGTTATAATTGTAGGGTCCACGTTCCCGCGGATTGAAATAAATGTCGAGCGGCGTTAAAATCCGATCCTGGCTCAACACGTCACGGTCAAAGATCTCGGTGACTTCGATCTGCCGCACCTCGTCGCCATCTCTGGGCAAGCCGAGAATTTGCGTCACATTCTGAGGAATCATGTACCAGGTGAATTGACCCCTGTAGTCGTTGCGGCGCTGACGCTCCAACTGCGACAGATTGTTCAACGACGGAGCATCCATGTTGTCGAGACCAGGTATGTTCACGGGCGCCGACGACAGATTCCAACGTGCCTGGTTGAGCATGCTGATGTTGGTCTTCGCACCTTCAAAATCGTCGACAAACGACAACCCCTTCTCCTCGTCGGCAAACAAGTTCCCAAGACGACGCTCACGCCGAACGGCAACCGTCTCACCGAGGCCGGGTGTGAGCATCGCCCACTCACCGCTGAAATTCATGCTCGAAGGGGCCTTTGTCTGCAATAACGGAATACGGTCGATTGCCCTGGTCAGCCATGGTGTGTCAAACTCCGCCTTCGCGTCAAAGCCAAAAACGGAGTTGTTGATGGGCTCCTCACCGATTCGAATCTTGTCGGTGATCGGCCTTTCACGCAGACGGAACCAAGTGCCACCAACCTTTATGTTATTCGAAATATCGTATTGCGCACGTACGCCGGCGAAGGTCTTCTTTTGAATCGTCACCAGGTCATTGCTCTCATATTCGATGGAGACTTCCTGACCAGACGACAAATAGGACCGGTTGGTGATGGTAACGCTACCAAATGCATAGTCGACCTGATAATCGACGCCCTCGGTGAGGGTGCGCCCTCCTACAGTGACACGAACGGAGCCTTCAACCAGACCAAACGCACCCAGCTGGTAACTGTCCTTCGCCCCACCCTGAACCGTTCCTTCTATGGAGTAGAAATTGTTTTTCGGAGATTGCCGGGCATTCTCCTGCTGCTGACGGTAAAGATCGGCAAACACAAGCCTGTCGATCACTTGTTCTTTGTCTGCGCCGTTGTAGTTGTTCTGCAATATCGTCCTGACGCGCTCGCCAAATGGCTGCAGGTACGGGAATCGGACTACTCCGTTGATCGGATCGAGGGTGCCTGTCGAAAAGTCGACGGTGTTGTCGGAGCCCGGCTCACCGTTGGGACCCACCCGATCTAGACCGAGCAATTGGAGCATCGGTGCAGCCACTGACGGTAAGTTTGTGGTCGGATTGTTGCCACCGGTGTAAAGAAGGTCCATCTTGAAACCTTCCAAGGTCAGGTTGTTCTGATCGAGCGAGTAGGTGTTCCTGAGCGTGAGATTCCATGTGCGGTCGGTGCTGATCACCTGTGGCTGACGAATCATCTTGAGGATCAGGCGACCTCCAGCCTGATCAAGATCACCAATCACGGCTCGCTGACCCGTCGCCGGATCGGTGTACTCGAACGATATGGCTAGAACCTGCCGGTCCTGTAGGGCTGATCTCAAGCTGATAATGCCAAGCGTCTGGTCAAGCTGATAATCGATCCCCTGCGTGAGTTGGCGGAAGGGCCCGATGAAGATGTCGTTCGAGTTTACACCCAATTGTCCCGCAATGGCCTCCTTGTCAGAGTTGTTTCCCTGGCGGAGCGGATTCAGCAAGGCATCGTTGATACGGTCTCGTTGCACAGAGGGCGGACCTCCGTTCTGGTCGACGCCCAGGTCCACCAAGGCGATGGCTTCACGAAGCGACGATTCAGTGACACTGATGCTCGACACCCATACGTTTATTCTCGAAAAGTTGTACAGCTGCTGACGAAGGGTCGGGTTTGCCAATGCCTTTTCGTAGTTGTCGTAGGAATAAAAGTCTACCAAGAAGTGGCGACGGTCCTCATAATCGGCCGGCTTCTTCTGGAAGGTGGCCTCAGTCGATCCACCTTTGATGGTTTGGGAGTTTCCTTTCCCCTCATTCTGAGAAATAACGGATGTGACACTCAGGGCACCGAGCTGAAATTCTGATTTAATACCGAACAGTGCCGAACCGCCACGTATGAGCGTGTTACCGGTTTCCATCGTCACGTTACCCATCTCGATGGTTCGAATGATCTCGTCGTCGTAGCCTTCGTAAACCAACTTTAACCTGTTTTCGAAGTCGAACATGCGCTCGCTGTCCCAGTCGGTTCCGATCTTGAGCTTGTCTCCGATGGTGCCCTGGATGTTGAGCTTGAGATTCTGCGTGAACAGCGGGTCCACCCTGCGCCTCTCCGTTTCGGTCAGACTGGGGTTGTCCGTCTCCTGAATCGTGGCGCCCAAGGTCATATTTGCCGTGCCACGTACCTGCAAGTTGAGCTCGTTCTTCCCAAAAATGGTTGTAAAGGCAGATCGCTCTCCACCGGGAATATTGATCCTGAAATCGAGCAGGCCCCGCTGCTCCTCCCTTCGCAGGTTAGCCTCCTGGATTAACCTGGTCCAGTTCCTGTCGATGGTGCTTTGTTTTGAGAGCCCCGTGTAA
>CAYZWQ010000148.1:0-6965 GCA_964481355.1 uncultured Chitinophagales bacterium | reverse complement strand
AGCAAGAACAAGAACAAGAGCAAGAGCAAGAAGAGTTACTAGACCGAGTGCATGAACCCAATTTGTTTCTATCTTGCTCCTTACCCTCAAACCTCTCCTTATCCTCAAACCACTCCTTATCTTCAACCCTATACCTCAGTCCTCACTTTATTCCTCCATCCTCCATCCTCAATCCTTGCACACAAGTGTCTAGCATCTGGCGCCCCTTCACTCAAATGGCCACGGCCACTGATCCACTCTTGGTTGTTCGCGGCAGTGGCGTCTGGCTCGAACTGGAGGATGGGAGAACCATCGTCGATGCGATCTCAAGCTGGTGGGTGAATTTGCATGGCCACGCAAGACCTGAAATTGCAGAGGCTATCTACAAGCAGGCCAGTGAGTTGGAGCACGTCATCTTTGCGGGCTACTCCCATGCGCCGGCCCAGCAGTTGGCCGATATTTTGGTTGAGGCGCTGCCGGGAGATCTGTCGAAGGTGTTCTACAGCGACAACGGTTCGACCGCGGTGGAAGTGGCCATCAAGATGGCGGTTCAAGCATCTTACAATAGGGGGCGTCCCCGTAACAGGATCGCAGCCTTTGATGGCGCTTATCACGGTGACACGTTCGGAGCCATGGCCGCAGGGGAGCGATCGGTCTTCAGCGAGCCGTTCGATGGACTGCTGTTCGAGGTCGACCGTCTGCCGTATCCGAGCACATGGGTTGGCGATCGCAACCACGAGGCCAAGGAGGCGATGGCCCTCGAAATCATGCGCGATTACCTGAAACAGTATGGCGATCAGGTTGCTCTGGTATTGATCGAACCCCTGGTACAAGGGGCAGGTGGCATGAACATGGTGCAATCCGGCTTTCTGCGGGGGGTTGCGTCGTTGTGCAAAAAGTTTGGCGTGTTGTTGGGGTTTGACGAGGTCATGACAGGTTTTGGGCGAACCGGAGAGCTGTTCGCCTGTATAAAGGCAGGTGTCGAACCCGACATCATCTGCCTTTCGAAGGGTATAACAGGTGGTTTTATGCCGCTGGCGGTTACTGTGACGACCCACGCGGTCTATGACGCCTTTCACTCCAACGATCCCCACAAGGCGTTCTATCATGGGCACTCCTACACCGCAAATCCCATTGGTTGTGCTGCGGCACTGGCTTCGTGGGAAATTCTAAATCGCGAACAGCTGTATCGTGGGTTCGAAGCACGGTACAAACCCTTCGTCAAGCAGTTGGCCAAACTCAGACGTGTAGAATATGTACGCGAATGTGGCACTATACTTGCTTTTGATGTAAAATCATCGAAAGGCGGCTATTTTGATGAAATGGGCCCGAAACTCAAGCAACATTTTGCAAAGGGGAGGGCGCTGCTGCGACCCTTGGGTAACACCGTCTATGTCATGCCGCCTTACGTGATCAGCGACGAGGAGCTTTCCATCGTGTTCGACGAGATTGCTGAGGCACTTTCATAAAAAAAGCCCCAAATCCATTTGTGGGGCTTTTAGATGTGAGATTTCAGAAATCAAGCATGTTGATGGTGATCGTGGTTGTGCGCTTCCTTGAAGGCGGCACGCTGCCTGAGTCCTAGTAGCTCGAACATCTGCTTGTCGGCATCCACGTCGTTGTTCGGAGTAGTCAACAGCTTGTCGCCTGCAAATATGGAGTTGGCGCCCGCCAAAAAGCACAGGGCTTGTTCTTCGACGCTCATATTGACACGACCGGCTGACAGACGCACCATGGCTTTCGGCATGGTGATGCGCACGGTGGCGATCATCCTCACCATTTCCCAAACGGAGACCCGCTTCTGGTTTTCAAGTGGCGTTCCGGCAACGGCCACGAGGGCGTTTACGGGGACCGATTCAGGATGCTCCGGCAATGTGGCCAAGGTGTGGATCATGTCGATGCGGTCGGCATCCGTTTCACCCAATCCAATGATGCCCCCGCTGCATACCGATATCCCCGATTTGCGCACGTTGTCGATCGTGCGCAGGCGGTCGTCGTACTTGCGAGTGGTGATGATGTCGTCGTAGAAGTCTTCGCTGGTGTCCAAATTATGGTTATAAGCATAGAGACCGGCCTCCTTGAGACGTTGAGCCTGGTGCTCGGTGAGCATGCCAAGCGTGCAGCACACCTCGAGTCCGAGCTCGTTCACGTCCTGCACCATTTCGAGGACCCTCTCGAAATCATTGTCGTTGCGCACTTGCCGCCAGGCTGCTCCCATGCAGAATCGGGTGCTCCCGTTGGCCTTGGCGGCCTGTGCGTTGCTGAGCACTTCCTCGTTCGAAAGCAGATTGTGGCCCTCAATGCCGGTGCTGTAACGCGCCGCCTGCGGACAATACGCGCAATCCTCCGGACATCCTCCCGTCTTGACGGAAAGCAGGGTGCACACTTGAACTTCACTTGCGTCGTTCATCTGCTGGTGCAATGCGCTGGCTCTGCGCATCAGCTCCATGACGGGGCTGTTGAAAATTTCAGCTATTTCCTCTTTCGTCCAGTCGTTACGGATCAGGGCCATGGTAAAGAATCCTTGTTCTGTCTTTGTTGATGGCTTAATGTACGAACTTTGAAAATCTATTCTCGGATCAGAAGCATTCAAAATAGTCCTAATCCAGCCAATTAGGTATCTTCCTTGCATCACTTTCATTAGACCATTTTATGAACGTTCTCAATTCTGGCAAGACCACTTTTAAGGTGGAGGTACCCTACAGACTATACGAAAACGGCGATGCAGGCCCAAAGCCATTAATCGTATATTTGCATGGGTTTGGGCAGGACAACAACGTTTTCGAGCAGCAGACCAAGGCAATGCACCAACTCAAGGCGTACCATTTGTACATACAGGGGCCATATGCCGATTACCGAGGCATCGAACGAGAAGACAAAAGGGGGTATGGTTGGTACTTGTACAGCGGCAAGCAGGGGTCATTCGAAAAGTCGCTCGAGTACACATCCGAATTTATTCAAGGTGTGATTGACTCCTTGATTCCGTTCATCAAGGTGACCCGTTGTACGGTGATCGGATATTCGATGGGTGCCTACCAGGCGGGCTACTTCGGTTTCACGCGGTGGAAGCACACCAATGAGATCATCATGATTGGCGGGCGTTTCAAAGTGGAATTTTTCAAGGACCGTAATTGGGAAAAGCGCAAGCATTTGAACATTTTGGCGCTTCATGGGTCCACGGACGAAATTGTGAGCGGCAGTGAGAAAATGGAGAGTATTTCGCTGGCGAAAAAAAAAGGGTTGAACGCCACTTACACGGAAATAAATTCGGGTCACAAGCTAACTGGCGCCTATTTTACCAAGATTCGGAAGTGGTTGCTCGATTTAGGATACGAAACAGCAGGTTCCTGATGCCCTCCATAAAGTTAGGGTTTTATAATCGGGACTCTTGCTTATCAAACTAGAACAATGTAAGTTGCGGATAAGTGTATAATTCTGAGTCAAAGCTAGTTTTTTGCCAACTGGGGGGACTAGCAATTTTGAGTCATGTCAACAAGTGTCCAGTACCTATACTTTCTCAAGCATGAAAATTCTTGTTATCGAGGATGATCCTACTAGTCTGAAGCTCGTAAAGTTTGCCCTTGAAAAAAACGGCTACGAGGTAGTTGGTGCTGAAAATGGACACAAAGGTTTTGCTTTGGCACAATCCGATCCATACGACTGTATCATCTTGGATATCGGGTTGCCCGACATCAGCGGCCTCGAGGTCCTCAAGCGCGTCCGGACCAACCAGAACACCACCCCAATTCTTCTTCTCTCTGCCTACGACGACACCGAAACCAAGGTGCAGGGCTTAGAGTCGGGTGCTGACGACTATATGACGAAGCCCTACGAGTTTCGAGAGCTTCTCGCACGTCTGTTCGTGATTACCCGTCGCAACAAGACAACGAAGGTCGAATCGAGCGAAATGCTCCGTTGCGGTGAGCTGTCGGTGAACTTGGTCACACGCGAGTTCACCATCGGAGACCAGATTGTTCCTCTTACGAACAACGAATTCAGCCTACTGGTGTATTTCCTCAAGAATCCAGGAAAAATTATCGACCGTCTTGAGTTGTCTGAACGTGTTTGGGGCATCAACTTCGACACACAGACCAACTTTGTGAATGTCTACCTCAGCTACTTGCGCAAAAAGATCCGTGAGGTGACCGACTACGAGTACATTCAGACGATCCGTGGAGAAGGCTTCAAGCTCGATTGCGGAGAATAACCGAGGATCGTTGAATTTCGATTTTTGATATACGTTTGATTTAGCGTCACAAAAAAAGGCGGGCTCATTCGAGCCTGCCTTTTTTGTTTCAAATTGCTTGGGGACAGTAAATCAGCAGGGATGGATTATATCTGATCCCCGATCCCCGATCCCTGATCCCCGATTAGACGTACTTGCTTACAGGCGCATAGGGCATCCCGAATGCCTCGGCTACGTCTTTGTAGGTGATGTCGCCGTTGATGACATTCAGGCCATACTCGAGCGATTTGTCCTCCTGGCACGCCCTTTTCCATCCCTTGTTGGCAAGGTCGATGGCGTAAGGTAGCGTCACATTAGTCAGGCCGGTGGTAGAAGTGAACGGAACGGCGCCTGGCATGTTGGCCACGCAATAGTGGATCACACCGTCGATAGTGTAGATGGGATCGCTGTGCGTTGTGGCCTTGGATGTTTCGAAGCAGCCGCCCTGGTCGATGGCGACGTCGACAATCACCGATCCGGGCTTCATGAGCTTGAGCATGTCCCGCTTGATGAGTTTCGGGGCAATGGCACCCGGAATCAACACGGCACCGACAACAAGATCCATCAGGGGAAGGTATTCGCGAATGGCATATTCCGAACTCATGATGGTAGTCACGTTCGCCGGCATCACGTCATCGAGATAGCGCATACGTGAGGCGCTCAAATCCATAATGATCACATTGGCTCCGAGACCGGCTGCCATCTTGGCTGCGTTATAGCCCACGATGCCCCCTCCTAGCACGAGCACGTTAGCCGGTTTGACGCCGGGGATCCCACCGAGAAGAACTCCGCGTCCGCCGGTCGCCTTCTCGAGGTACTTGGCACCCTCTTGGATGGACATGCGGCCGGCAACCTCGCTCATTGGTACCAACAACGGAAGTGAACGGTCCGATTTTTCGACCGTCTCGTAGGCAATGGCAATGCATTTGGAGTCCACGACGGCTTTAGTGAGCTCCTCGCTCGAGGCGAAGTGAAAGTACGTGAAGATGATCTGACCCTCGCGCATGCGGGGGTACTCCACTTTAATGGGCTCCTTCACTTTCATGATCATTTCGGCCTTTGCCCATACAGTGTCGGCGTCATCGATAAGTTCGGCGCCTGCCTGGCGGTATTCTTCGTCCGAGAAACCGGAGTTGATTCCGGCGCCTTTTTCGACGATCACATGGTGGCCATTCCTGCGCATGTCCAATACGCCAGATGGTACGAGGGCCACGCGGTTCTCTTGGGGTTTAATCTCTTTTGGGACTCCAATAATCATAGAAGTACAGTTGTTGCGTTGCCGCGTTGTTAAAAATCGTTAATTCTGGAAACGCTACCATATATATGCGGTCTCCATTCGATTACATCTTCCCAAGATACGAGTTTTGCAGGCTTGTTTTATCTCAATTCGGTAATTTCATACCACCCTTTGACGTTTGTACCACAACCGAAAACCCTTACCTTACTTGTCCGGCGCAGCCCCCTTGCCAGGTCGAAAAACATCCATGATATCCAAAGAGATTTTCCGAAAAGTCAGGCAGTTAGAAATTCGCACCAAAGGATTGGTGAACAACCTCTTTGGAGGGGAGTATCATTCGGCATTCAAGGGCCGTGGCATGGTGTTTTCTGAGGTGCGCGAATACCAGTATGGCGACGATATCCGCCAGATTGATTGGAATGTGACCGCACGCGCTGGTGACACCTTCATCAAAATATTCGAGGAGGAGCGCGAACAGACCCTGATGCTGCTCGTCGACATATCGCCATCGGGAATCTTCGGGTCGAGGCAGCGTAAATCCGACCTCATCACCGAGATGTGTGCCGTTTTGGCGTTCAGTGCAATCAAAAACGGGGACAAAGTCGGATTGGTTCTTTTCAGCGACAGAGTAGAGAAGGTAGTCCTTCCTAAAAAGGGACGCCTTCATGTTCTGAGGCTTATTCGTGAACTATACACCACCGAAGCCGTCGGACGTGGCACCGACCTCAACGTGCCGCTTGTTTTCGTCAACCGCTTGCTGAAGCGGAGGGCAATTGTGATACTCGCGAGCGATTTTGTGGCGCCCGACTTCGAGAAGTCCATCAAGATCACCAACAAAAAGCACGACCTGATTGCTGTTTCGGTATCGGATCCCCTCGAAGACGAACTGCCGGCCATTGGCATTGTCAACCTCAGGGATGCCGAGACGGGAGAGACCCGGTTAATCGACACGTCAAGCCGGTCTGTCCGCATTTCATACAAGGCCCGCAGACTGGAGCGTTTGGCAAAGCGTCGCGAGCAATTTCGCAAGCAGCAGATTGATGCCGTCGATGTGAACACGAGCACGAGTTATGTGCAGCCACTGATGGCATTTTTCAAGCGTAGGGGGGGCAGGTATTGATGAGCACACGTAATGCTGCCCGGAAGGTGCTTTTCACACTGATTATTCTGATGGTGCAGGCTTTGGCTGCGATGGCGCAGCAGCCACGGCTTTATGTGCAGCCCGATTCTGTTTCCATTGGCTACATTGTGACATACACGATCGTCTTGCCCCAAGGTGTGTCCTACCAAAGCATCATCTATCCTGACTCGTCTGCATTTGGCAAGGATTTGGAGATCATTGAACGAAAGCAGTTCAGGACTCCCTCCCAAACCGACAGCATCCAATTTCAGCTGCAGTATTTTGGAACGGCCGAAGTGCTGCTAGAGGGCATCACTATTGGATTGGTCAACGACGGCGAGATTGTGTCGGCCACACTTCCACCGGTGACCATTCCATTCAAAACGCTTCTTCTTGAAGAAGAG
>CAYZWQ010000147.1:0-7052 GCA_964481355.1 uncultured Chitinophagales bacterium | reverse complement strand
GTTGACTAATTTCAAAAAAAGGCGACCTCGGAACCGGAGCCGCCTTTTTGCAATCTGATTAAAAAGTTCGTCCGTTTTACTTGCTGCCCATGGTAACACCGTCGCTGCTGCGAATGACGTAGTTGTGCGGCTTGCGCTCGAGCAATTCAGGAGCGTTGGCTGCATGGTAGGCAAAGGTGGCCAGGATCACGGCGTTGCGCATCATGTCCTGTGGCACGAAACGCTCCCAAAGGTCCATGTTCGAGTGGTGGGTCAGTGTGCTGTACTCCATCGGATCCTGGATGAACTGGAAGCCCGGCAGGTTCACGCGGTCGAACGACTGGTGGTCAGTTCCGCCCGTGTTGTTGAAGCTCACCGTACCTACGCCCCACTCGCTGAACGGCAGCAACCAGGATGCGAACGTCGAACGGAGTTGCTCGTTTTGCTGCAGGTAGATGCCGCGTACTTGTCCACCGCCGTTGTCGATGTTGAAGTAGGCGCTGAATTTGTCGTACTCAGGTCCAGCGTAGAGGGTGTCGCCCGACACACGGCCAAACTTGTCCTCGACATACAAGCGCGAGCCGATCAGGCCCTGCTCTTCGCCGCTCCACAGTCCGATGCGAACCGTACGCTTCATTGGGAGTCCCGAAGCCTTCAAGATGCGCATGGCTTCGAGCATAATGGCCGAGCCGGCTGCGTTATCGGTGGCGCCGGTACCGGTATGCCACGAGTCGAGGTGGGCGCCGAGCATCACGATTTCATCCTTGAGCTGAGGATCTGTACCGGCAATTTCACCGACGGTGTTGTAGCCCATCAAATCCTGTGTCTGGAATTCGACGGCCATGTCGAGCTCCATGGTCACTTTGATGCCCTTCTCGAGCATACGGTAGATGCGTCCGTAGTGCTCACGCGCCATCGAAATCTGCGTTCCTGGATCGGGAGCGGTCATATCCCACGCACGCGGACGTGTCGTGAAACCGGCACTCGGGTCATACGGAATGGATGCGCCGCTGATGGCAACCTGGCCGTTCCAACCGCGGTAGCTCATGTCGATGATACCGAGCGGCTTCTCCTTCATGAGGAAGATGGCCTTCTCGTCGGCCTGCTGGGCGCGTCCAAGCTGCCCGGGATTAACGCGGTTCTCAGGATTCGGTAGCGGACGCGTTGCATTTGCCAAGCGTAGCAGACTTTCCTCATTATGGCGACGGGCAATTGGCGACCAGTTCGGCTCCGACTCGAACGGTGGTACGAGAAGGACGAATTTGTCTTTCAGCTTTCCTTTGTAGCTCTCAAGTGGGGTGTTTTCATCCACTTTCAGGTAGATAACCTCTCCCTTCACCGGTTTGCCGGCGGCAGTGGACCAAGCCTTAGGATAGGCCAAAACCGGGAAGTAGCCAAACTCGGTGTTGGCGTGCATGGCGAAACGCTTGAGTTCCCATCCTTTACCAAATGGGCCCCACTGGTGCAGATGCACATTCGTCAGCCCAAGATCTTCGAGATACTTCTTGGTGTAGTCGTTGGCGCGCTTCATCTGCTTGGAGTTAGTCAGGCGTGGACCATACACGTCGGTGAGCCAGCTGGCCGTCTCCATGATCTGGGAGTTCTCGATACCCTCCTTTTTGAATTTTTCGATCGCGGCGAGATCCACCGGCCCTGCCGTCTGAGCCAAGGCGCCGAATGGGACTGCCACGAAGCCCATGGTCAATGCGCCGAAGGCGATATTTCGTAAAGTTGTACGCATGCTGAATGAATTAGAGTGAACGAATAAGCTAAAATGCTAAGTGTGCGCTCAAAAACCAATTCACCTGGCAATTAATTGGGATCAAAATGCCGTAAAATCTTGTAAAGCTAAGGATAGATTTCAAAAATTGGGTAGTTTTGACCCTAGAATTTCAAGTATCATCCGACATGCCTACATTTGCCACTGCATTTAAAGTTTCACTATCCGTAATTGCAATCATCGGTTTTGTCTTCCCAATGCAAACCGTGTACAGCCAAGACGCCTCCTACTATTTTCGTCCTGTGCCCGAACCTAAAGATTTCGGGGCCGTGCTGTTTGCATTTGGACCTACGAAAGCATCGGGTGAACTTGGCGAGACAGACTATCGGAACGGCCAGTCGGGTTTCGTCGAGGTCGGGTTCAGCGGCTCGGTGAGCTACCTATCCCCCAGCTTCGGTGGGTTCGGCTTCATTGTCCGTGGCATTGGCGTGGTAAATCCTGTCGACAAGGGAATGTTGAGGGTTGCCCTTGAAGACCAACTGCTGAACGGAAGCTCGAACTTCACAAGTATCTCAAATGCCGACATGGGTACCTGGACACATCTTGGAGGGCTGGGCGGTGTCAATCTCACGCTGCCAGCCGACCGACTCATTGTTGAGGTTCGGGTATTGGGAGGCGTGATGAAGCATACACGACCTGATTTTTCATTTGACTATACAGCCGTATCGCCTGAACAGACACCCATCAATGGTCAAGTGTCAGTTGTGGGAAACAGCGCAACCGCATTTGCCATGCAGATTGAGGCGGGCTTCAGGTACACGTTCAGCACCGGCGCTGCATTGGGTATCAGTGCGGGTTACCTTAGCTCGAAGCCTGATCCAGGAATCAGCACTGCAATGAACGATGACTTCAGAACTACGGTTGCACCTCCAGTACCTGTTCCCTCCATCAACACCCAAAAACCCTCGATATCCATGCTCTACCTGAATTTTGGAATCGGCGTAAACTTAGGTACAAAATAATCGTACGGATCCACCGTGAGCAAGCGCAAAAACATTATCATTGTAGAGGATGACTTCATCTTGGCGAAGGTGACCCAGCTGCAATTGGCTCGACTTGGATTCGTTGTACTGGCAATTTACAGCTCCGGTGAACAGGTGTTGCAAGAATTGGAAAACCATGAGCCTGATCTGATTTTGATGGATATCCAACTGTCGGGTAAACTCGACGGCATACAAACCGTGGAAATTATCCGGCAGAAAAAAGACATCCCGGTAATCTATGTTACCGGTAACAGCGACCTGAGCACAAAGCAGCGAGCCATCGGCACCAACTGCAAGTCCTACCTGGTAAAGCCTGTCGACAAGGAGATATTGGAAAAATCTGTAAAAGAGGCCTTAGATCCCGATTGATCGCAACATTTTTTCGGTATCAACCTTGGAGCACAGCTCTTCGAGCCTCCCAAAATCGTCTGGCTTCATTTCTGGAAGTGTTCCCAACAGTGGCACCCCGCTGAGTCGCTCAATCGTGGTCAGATTGTCGGCGACCCCTGTACCGCCGCTCGAGATGAAACCCATCACCGGCAGTGAGCGGTTTCGCAGAGCCTCCAATGTCAGGAGCATGTGGTTGATCACCCCAAGACGGTTTCGGCAAACGACCAATAGAGGGAGGCCCAAATCTCTGAACAAATCGGCCATCAGGTAGGTGTCGGTAATGGGCACCATGAACCCGCCGGCACCCTCCACAATCAGCGGACGGTTGGCGATCGTGTCGACAGCCGGCAGTATGATGCTTTTCGGATCGATGGTCACCCCGTCAATTCTTGCGGCTTGATGGGGCGAGAGAGGCTGCTGAAGACGGTAGACATCTTCCATAAAGTATTGATCACCAAGACCTGTGAGACGTTGCACCATGACTCGGTCGCTGTCGGATATGGCTCCCGACTGGATGGGCTTCCAATAGGTTCCATGCAAAGCTTTCATCAGCACGGCACTCACAAGCGTCTTACCAACATCCGTGTCGCTGCCTGTGACAATAAAACCCGGATAATGTTGACTCATGACTTCTTCGCTATCAGTTGATGGATAGAACAGCCGTATGAACTTTATAGGTCACAACAACGCGACCATCGGCTAGGACGTCCCATACACGAATGAGACGCAGCAGATTTCTGTGGCCATCGACGACATCCCTCTCCACACCGGCACCGATGTTACGGATGCTCCTAAAAAAATCGAGTGCGCTCGGATATTCAACAACGACATCATCGACGGAGTGGTAATCGACACCGGCCCCAGCAAGGAATGCAATCCTGTCGACGACGTCTGCACCGGGCAATCGATTGCCGGTAAATGCCAGCCCTGCAATGTCTGATGCTCGACGCCACTCAGGGAAGCTGCCGTCGCCCGGCCAAGAAAGGAAGACCAAGCCAGGCTTACCCATTGCTTCCAACCACCCCGAAACAGACGCCACGGCATCGCTAAGCCATTGCAGCGTAAACCCGCTTACAATAGCTTTTGCCGTAGCCATTTCTGCATGGGTCACATTGGCATCGTGCACATCAAATCGAACATGATTATGACTCGAATACTTCTGCCTAATCATAGCTATCATATTGGGAGATATATCGGTAGATAATATCTCTGATTCTGGATACAACCTAACTAGATGGTCGGTAACCATCCCAGTGCCAGAACCCATTTCCATAATTGACGTACCTTCCAACTCCTGCTGGTAGGTCTGAAGCACGCGGGCCAAGTTCCTTGCTGCAATGTGTTGTGCAACGGCATACTCGTCGTACAGCAACGCTTGGCTGTCGAAGGTTTTCCGTTGTTGCTGTGTGATTATGAGTGCGTCGTTCGTCATCTGCCAAATATAAGAGTTCGAAGCAACCCTGCCTCATCATCCGGTAAATTATGTGATCTGGTTGTAACATAGTGATGTTCGGCGTTGGGGAAGTCTGTCACGGTTTCGCTGATGGACGACTCGCAGACAATGGGATCGTCCGTCGCGTGGAGAAACAGCATTGAAGCCCTTGTGCCTGTAATGCCTACATCGAATCTGCGCGTTGCCAACAAATCGAGGTCGGTCATAAGGCGGTTGGCATTTACGCTGACAGTGTGCGAGGCTGGCACCTTCATGCCCGCTTTGGTGCAAAAGGCCAGCACCTGGTCAACCGGACTGCGCTGCAGGTTGGTCTTCATCAGGGTAAGCAATGCGAGGTTGCGCCGCTGCGATTTGGGTTCACTTGAAGGAAAGAATCCGAATCCGTTCACCACCACCATGCGCCTGGCGGCAGCCAACGCTTTGTTTGGAACAAACAGCAACCCCATGGAGTGTGTAAGGATCAAATCGGCTGGCTCATCGTAGGGCAAATCCTGCACCGGACCAAAATATCCTCTGTCATATCTGCGGAAGGTCACATTTGAGTCCATCGACCTCACAACCTGATCCCATATGGATGCATCCGATCCCCAACCGTGATACGCGTGTATGATCATGGAGTCAATGTTTCCATGCCCGGAAGGCATCGACGATCTGCGCGACATGGTCTTGTGTGTGGGCTGCCGTGAGGGTCATTCGGATCCTCGAGCTCCCTGTTGGGACTGTTGGCGGACGAATGGCTCCGACCATGATTTTGTGCTCAAGCATGTGCTCAGACAAAGCGACGGCATTGCTTTCAGAGCCGATCAGCACGGGGATGATGGGGCTGTCGCCGGGGATAACCTCAAGACCCAAGCTACGCAAGCCTTCCCTGAGCGATTCGCTGACAGCCGACAGGTGCATACGCTCGCGATCCATTTCTTTAATTAGCCGAAGGCTGGATTGGAGTCCTCCGATCACCTGTGGGGGTGGTGCTGTCGAGTAAATGAATCCACCGGCATGATTGATCAGGTATTCGGCGATGACGTTGTTGCAGGCAATGCATCCACCCGACCCGCCCATGGCCTTTCCGAACATGGTTCCGACGATGTCGACACGCGGAAAGGATGCCGCCATCCCCCGACCGGCATCCCCTTTGATGCCATAACTATGTGCCTCATCGACATAAAGGATCGCATCGTTTCGATCGGCTAGCTCACACAGATGATCCAAATCAGGTGAATCGCCGTCCATGCTGAAGATGGCCTCGCTGACGATCAGCTTCTTTCCTGATGATGTCGACGTTTCGAGCATGGATTCAAGATGCATCAGATCGTTGTGACGGAACCGATGTATTGTGGCATCCGACAGACGCGCCCCCTGATAGAGCGAATTATGCGCCAATCGGTCGATGAACACATGATCGCCGCGGCCAACAAGTGCCGATATCAGACTCACATTTGCCAGGTAACCGCTCGAGAAGAGAAGTGAGCGTTCTCGTTTCAGGTGACGGGCCATTTCTGCTTCGAACTGTGTATGCATGGCACGCGTTCCGCTCACAAGGCGCGATGCGGTTGCTCCCGCCCCGCCATGCCCCATGGCACGCACAGCACCACCAATGACCTCCGGATGCCGGCTCAGATTGAGGTAATCATTTGAGCATGCATTTAGATGCGTAACGCCATCGATCACCACATAGGCTGGTTCATCGTGAATATCAACGCACCTGAGGCGTCGGTAGCGATTTGTTGCCGTCCTTGCGTCAAGCGCTTCCCGGAAATCATCAAATCGGCTCGACGGCATCAGGGTTACCGTGAAGTGGATACCACCTTATATTCCGGGAGCGTGTTACCAGGTTCAAACGACCATGCAATGGCATCGAACTGGTTCAGGAATCGCCGATGTGGGACGGCCGGCGCGAATATGCTCCCGATCACGTAATACAGACGGTTCTGGTCGGGCACATAAACGGTATACTGAATGAAGGAGCCGCCCATGGATCGGTTGTTCATCATCCAGGCACCTCGGGTATGAAACGCATAGTACCCCTTGAAATCTATTGCCTCCGTCTCAACCGGGAAAGCGTACTGCGTGGTGACAAACGATGAATCACGCGTGCCTTGAACCCATTGCTTCCAGAGGCTGTCGCGCCTGGCGTTGATCCAGTCGGCGTCGACAGTAGTGACGTCAGTTATGTTTTCGTCCCAAAAAATCCACATGTAGCGGTAATTCTCGGGCATGAGCCGCGCAAAGGAAACAAACCGGGTGGTGTCCACGCTCAACTCGTAGTCGTGCTGAATCCGGATCTTCCATTTATGCTTGTCGTTCACACTGTCTGCAAGGGCCACATTTTCAGCTTTCCCGAACACGTCGAAGGTCCAACGCTCACGCTCGACCTCATTTAGGTTCTTGACGAGTGGCTTTGCATTGTTCACAATGTTTGCGGCGAGCGTGGCTTCGCCCTGCCGCCACAACATCACCCCGCGCAATG
>CAYZWQ010000146.1:0-7063 GCA_964481355.1 uncultured Chitinophagales bacterium | reverse complement strand
GGCCAGGTAGTTTATGTATCCAGATCAAGTTCAAAAGCCTTACCTTTAGGATTCAAAAAAAAACGATCAACAAACGTCAGCACACGTATTTCATGGCAAACATCGACATCATTCTTCCATACCTGCTGCAGGATCGCGCCATCCCCGACCGATACCGCAAGGAATTCATATCGCTCATCAAATCCATCGACAAGAAGAACGACAAGGACAAGACGGCCGAAGAGTGGTTTGTTGAGGGCTACATGGCCGCAAGTCAGGAAGATTACGACGCCGCCGAAGACTGTTTCTCGGAATCCATCAACTTGAAGCCGGATTTTGAGGCAGCATGGAAGCAACGTGGCGACATGAAATTTGCCTCCGGTGCATCGAAATATGCCATTGAAGACTACAACAAGGCCATAGAGTTGGATTCGTCCTACGCGTCGGCATATTTGAAGCGTGCGCAGGCCTGGTTGGACCAAGATAATTCCGACAATGCACAAAATGATCTTGACGCCGTGTCAGAAATGGATCCGGACGCTCCCGAGGTGTTGTTGCTGGCCGCATCCATCTTCGAAAAGCAGGGACGTATCGATGATGCCGTCGCCAATTACGACAAGGCACTTAGCAATGCACCCAAGGACACACAAGTGTTGAATGCCCGCGCACTCATTCATTTGTTTCACGGCAACCCGGAGAAGGCTGTTAGCGATCTGCTCAAAATCCAGGCCCTTGAGGGGTCCAATTTTGTGAATTCCTTCAACTTGGGATTGGCGTTCGGACAAATGGACGGAAAGTGGAAGGACGCGTTCCAGCATTTCGAGAAGGCGTTCAAGAAGAACCCGGATCTGTTGAAAGGATATTTCGAATCGGCCGGAGAATACGAGACATCCCGTCTAAGAAAGGTTCTCGACACAATCATGACCAATGTGGAGTCGGTGGATGCCTCCCAACCGGGCGCATTCTACCGAGATGAGCTGACTATGTTGCTCGACCGCAAAATGTCCGAAATTTGACGGCTTTGAACTCGATTGCCTATCCCGACCACTTCCGCACTCCGGCCTTCGTCGTTGACATGGACCGAGTGCGTGCGAATGCCTCGGATATGCTTTCGAGGGCAAACAAAAGGGGGGTGCATTTGAGGCCTCACGTCAAGACGCACAAGACAATCGAAATTGCGCGGATACAGACGGAAAAGAGCGCAGGCGGGATCACAGTGTCCACCATGGCCGAAGCCAAATTCTTTGCCGCCAACGGTTTTGACGACATCCTTTATGCATTTCCGATCACACCCGACAAGTTTCGAGACGCTGCCGAACTCGCACGTGTCTGCAGGTTTTCCGTTCTTTTGGACCATATCACGTCTGCCGAGGCCTTGACGCGCACATTCGCTGACTCCGATGCTGAGATCGGTGCCTGGATAAAAATTGACACCGGGGCTAACAGGGCCGGATTGCAGCCTGGGGACGCCACCATAGAGCGTATCGCATCGTTGTTGCACCACTCGCCTGGTATTCGTTTCTCCGGTGTGTTGACGCATGCCGGGCAGACCTACACTGCCAACCAAAGTGAGCGCATGGATCACATTGTGGCAGACGAGGCACGCATTTTAGTTGAGGTTGCACACCGAATTGAGCGATCAGGCATACCCTGCCCTGGCCGCAGCCTCGGTTCAACGCCAGCGGCCATGTATGACGTCGCAGCCGAGACATACGCAGGGATTACAGAAATGCGTCCCGGCAACTATATCTTCTTTGACCGGTATATGGCTGAGTGCGGCCATTGTAGAATCGATGACGTCGCCTGCTATGTCGCCACGCGGGTGGCGGGGATCTATCCTGAACGCGGGTTGATTCTCATCGATGCCGGTGCTTTGGCACTGAGCAAAGACGCGGGACCAACCCACTTGGCTGAATTTGGGGGCGGTTACGGCATCATCAGGGGGTTTCCTGACCTGTCTATCGTGAAGCTGAGCCAAGAGCACGGCATGGTGGCCGTCGCTGGGGGCTTCGACCGATTTCACATTGGCCAGATTCTTGAAATCGTACCCAATCACAGTTGCTTGACGGCTGCCATGTTCCCTGAATACGTTACTGTGGAACGCGGTGTTATCGGCGAGCGTATCCAACCTGTAAGAGGCTGGTAAGCGGTGTAACATGGCGATCAAAGAAGCCGAAATCATCATCGCCGGTGCTGGCTTGGCAGGTTCAACTCTGCTGCGCAACCTGTTAAGGCATCCAAGTACGAAGGAGAAGGATATCCTGGTCGTCGACAGAGACCATGACGTCAAGAATGACAAGACATGGTGTTTTTGGTCAGACGAAGATGAGTTTACGGAGAACTTGGTGGCCCATAGGTGGAAGTCGATCGCGCTGGCCGATTCGGAGGGTGAATACCATCATCCGTTGGAGACCTACACCTACAAGTGCATCAGAAGTGAGGATTATTTGAGCGCATGCCGGGCTGAAATCGATCGCCACCCAAATGTTCAACGAATTGTCGCCGATGTGGAGCGATTTGACCACGACGGCTCCAAAGCTGTGGTGAAAACGAATGTCGGGGATTACCGCGCAACGCTTGTACTGCAAAGTGTCAAGAAGCCTCTTCCGATTGCAAGACAACGCGTTCCCATATCTTTATTGCAACACTTTCTAGGATGGGAAATTGAGACGAACCATGACTTTTTCGATCCTGAGAAGGCGATGTTCATGGACTTCAGGACGGACCAAAAGAACGGTTTTGCGTTCTTGTATGTGCTCCCCTATTCGAAGAGGCATGCTTTGGTCGAATATACGTTATTTACGCCTGCCCTGTCGGGGAGGGATGTTTATGTCGCCGCGCTCGAGTCCTACATCCGTGACGTGTTGAAACTGGCGTACTCAAACTGGAAGTTGACCCGAGAAGAATATGGTGTCATACCAATGGAGGACACCAGATATCCCGCCTGGAACACGCGTGCGGTTTTGAACATGGGAATGAATGGCGGACAAAGCAAGGCGAGCACGGGCTACACGTTCAGCAGGATTCAAAAATATGCCCTTGAAGTTGCCAAATCGATTGCGAAGCGCAGCATGCAGGATCTGAACCAGCAGTCGCATCCACGCTTCATGACTTACGACAGGTTGATTTTATGGCTGCTCAGGGAAAATCCTTCCGTCGTTCCCGGGATTTTTGTTCGCCTCTTCAATAAAAATGGAGCTGACAGTATGCTACGGTTCCTGAATGAGGAGACTCATATTGGGCAGGAGCTCAAGATTATGGCAAGCACCGAGTGGAGGCACTTTTTCAAGGCTATCTGGCGTTCGATTATTCGCAGATAAAAAAAGCCCGGTGCCTTTTCGGGGCAACCGGGCTTGTCCACTAATCAACCTTGTGTTGATCGAAAATTGTCAGGAGCATCCACTTGTTGCCCCGCACGTGTTGCACTTGAGGCAGGTACCGTTTCGAACCAAGGTCATGTTGCCGCACTCGGAGCATGAATCGCCGGTGTAGCCCAGCTGTTTGGCTCTGTCGACATCCGACTGCATCTTGGTGCGGTTATCGCTGCCGCTGTGAATGGACGGCGTGTAGGAGGCCACGGGTTCGTTCTCGACGGGAGCCTTCATGGATATGGCGTCCGCCACGGCCGATAGAGGCGCGGTGGTGTCTGCTTCGTCTTCGCCGTCGACTGGTCGGAGCGTGCGTTGGAACGTTTCTTCGGGGCTGACATGTGCGAGGTCATCCCGTCCGAGGTAGGTGACCGCAAGCTCCCTGAAAATGTAGTCGATGACGGATGTCGACATTTTGATCTGCGGGTTCCCCACCACCATTCCGCTCGGCTCGAAGCGTGTGAACACGAAGGCGTCCACAAATTCCTCGAGCGGTACGCCATGTTGCAAGCCGAGGCTGATCGATATGGCAAAACAGTTCATGAGGCTGCGGAAAGCGGCGCCCTCGCGGTGCATGTCGATGAAAATCTCACCGATCTGGCCGTTTTCGTACTCACCGGTTCTCAGGTAAACGCTTTGTCCGCCGATCTTTGCCTTTTGCGTATAGCCTCCACGTCTTGTCGGCAGTCGGCGACGGCCGGCCATGTACTTGTGAATGATGCGTTCGGCTGTCTGAACGACCTTGTCTTGGGCCACGAGGGTTTGCGGATCTGGCATGACCTCCTGCGGTTCCGGCTCTTCGAGCACGCTGGCGATGCCTGATGTGGTGTTCAGCGGCTGGCTGAGCTTGGAGCCGTCTCTGTAAAGCGCGTTGGCCTTCAGCATCATCTCCCACGACTGCATGTAGGCAGACTTGAAGTCTTCCACATTCGCTTCGTTCGGCAGGTTGATCGTCTTGGAGATCGCTCCGGAAATGAACGGCTGGGCTGCGGCCATCATCATGATGTGCCCTTCTGCGGAGATGTACCGCGTGCCGATGCGTCCGCACTTGTTGGCGCAATCGAACACGGGAAGGTGCTCGTCCTTCAGGTAGGGCGCTCCCTCGACGGTCATCGTTCCGCAGACGTAATCGTTGGCGGCCTCGATCTCACGGTTCGAGAAACCGAGTTCAGCAAGCAGGTTGAAGTTCCAATCGCCGAGTTGTTGCTCGGTGAGGCCAAGGACATCCTTGCAGAAGTCTTCTCCAAGCACCCACTGGTTGAATGCGAACTTGATGTCGAAAACACCGGGCAGTGCCTTTTCGACCTGATCGATCACCTCATCGGTGAATCCGCGTGCTTTGAGCGCCTCTATGCTGATCGTCTTGCATCCCTTGAGGGATCCGTGCCCTTTGGCATACTTGATGATGGCATCGGTTTGCTGCTCGCTGTAGCCCAATCGCTTGAGCGCAGCTGGCACAGACGAATTGATGATCTTGAAGTAACCGCCACCCGCAAGTTTCTTGAACTTCACCAATGCAAAGTCGGGTTCGATGCCCGTGGTGTCGCAGTCCATCACCAAGCCGATGGTGCCTGTGGGTGCAATCACGGTCACCTGCGCATTGCGGTACCCATGCTTCTCGCCGAGTTTGAGCGCGCGGTCTGCGTCTTCCCTGGCAGCCTTGAGCAAGTATTCGGGGCATATGCTGGCGTCGATGCCGAGTGGCTTTATGGTGAGGCCCTCATACTCTTCGGGTGCGGCGTTCCATGCAGCCCTGCGGTGGTTCCTAATCACGCGGAGCATGTGCTCTTTGTTGCGCTCATATCCGGGAAACGGCCCCAGTTCTGCCGCCATCTCGGCACTGGTCGCGTAACTTGACATATGCATAATGGCTGTGAGCGCTCCGGTGATGGCCATCGCCTCCTTGCTGTCGTATGGAATTCCTTGCACCATCAGCAATGTGCCGATGTTCGCATATCCGAGCCCAAGGGTTCGGAACTCGTATGAGAGCTCCGCGATTTCGCGCGATGGGAACTGGGCCATCAGAACGGAGATCTCGAGCACGATGGTCCACAGCCTGGATGCGTATCGGTATGACTCAACATCGAAGAGGCCAGTGGTTTGGTCGTAGAACGTCATCAGGTTGAGCGACGCCAGGTTGCATGCGGTGTTGTCGAGGAACATGTACTCGCTGCACGGGTTGGATGCGCGGATTTCACCGTCTTCGGGACAAGTATGCCACTCGTTGATCGTGTCGTGGTACTGGGTTCCGGGATCGGCACAAGCCCATGCCGCATAAGCGATATCGTCCCACAGTTCCTTGGCCTTTAATGTCTTGTGCGGTTTGGGGCTGCGTCCTTCATCAGCCGCCTTCTTTTTCTCGATGCGTCCGTACAAGTGCCAGTCGCCATTGTCCCTGACGGCTTTCATGAAGCTGTTCGGGATGCGAACGGAGTTGTTCGAGTTCTGACCGCTCACCGTGGCGTACGCCTCGGAATTCCAGTCTGTGTCGTAGGTGTCGAACTCGATGTCGGTGAATCCCTGGGCGGCCAGCTGGATGACGCGCTCGATGTAGTTGAGCGGCACTTCCGCCTCCTTCGCCCTGCGGATTACGGCGGCGAGCTCCTTGTTCTTGCGGGGATCCCTGCTCACGGCGCCGTTGTAGGTGCGGCCTTCGATTTCGATTGGCTTGTGGCACAGCTGGATGACCTGCTTCAGGTATTTCTCCATGGTCTTGGAGCCGGCAACCAACGCGGCCACCTTCTGTTCCTCGACCACTTTCCAGTTGATGTATTCCTCGATGTCGGGGTGATCCAGGTCGAGGGTGACCATCTTTGCGGCACGGCGTGTAGTGCCGCCCGACTTGATGGCTCCAGCGGCGCGGTCGCCTATCTTGAGGAAGCTCATGAGTCCGGAGGATTTTCCGCCGCCGCTAAGGGGCTCGGTGGAACCCCTCAAATCGGAGAAGTTGGTGCCGGTTCCGGATCCGTACTTGAACAGGCGCGCCTCACGGACCCACAGGTCCATGATTCCCCCCTCGTTCACGAGGTCGTCGCTGATGCCCTGGATGAAGCACGCGTGGGGCTGGGGATGCGTGTAAGCATCTTCCGAGCGCCTGAGCTTGCCGGTGCTCCCGTCGACGTAATAGTGGCCTTGGGCGGGCCCGTTGATTCCGTACGCCCAGTGAAGCCCCGTGTTGAACCACTGGGGCGAATTTGGAGCAGCCATCTGCTTGGCCAACATGAAGCACATTTCGTCGTAGAATGCCTTTGCGTCTTCCTCGGAATTGAAATAGCTGTACTTCCAGCCCCAATAGGTCCAACATCCGGCAAGGCGGTGGAACACCTCCCGCGAATCTCTTTCATTGCGGTAACGCTCCCCTTCTGGCAGTTTTGCCAATGCCGCGGTGTCTGCCTCAGACCTTTGGAGCCACTTGGGGACGCCCTTCTCCGCGACCTTCTTTAGGACGGCAGGCACCCCTGCCTTCCTGAAGTACTTCTGCGCGATGATGTCTGTGGCCACCTGGGACCAAGCCTTGGGCACCTCCACATTTTCCATGAGGAACACCCGCGAGCCGTCGGGGTTCTTGATCTCGGATGTGCGGGTGTCGAATGCGATGCCGTTGTAGGGCGTCTCCCAAGTTGCTTCGGTAAAGTGGCGCGTGCAGATCATAGATGCGTTAATTTTGTCTCTAGTCAGAGTCTTTTGGGTTTGTCGGCGGGAGTTGCCCTGTGGAG
>CAYZWQ010000145.1:0-7407 GCA_964481355.1 uncultured Chitinophagales bacterium | reverse complement strand
GGCCCAGACCGTCGGCCAGGGGCGACATGATCGGCATGGTCAATATGGCCATACCTGAGGTGGATGGCACCAAAAAAGAGAGTCCACTGTAGATCAGCATGACGGCATTGACGAAAAAGGCCGGGGCAAGACCCTGGGTCATCGCCGTGGCATGGTACAGAAAGGTGTCGCTGATTTGTCCGTCGTTCATCAGCACAGTCACCCCACGTGCGATTCCGATGATGAAGGCCACCCCGAGCAAGTCGCCCGCGCCTCTCATGAACGCGCTGATGAAGGCGTCCTCCTTGATGCGGGCTATGATACCGATCACAATGGCCCCAACGAAAAAGACGGTCGTCATTTCGACGAACCACCATCCGAGCATCGACACTCCGACGATCATGGTCACAAAGCACATCGAAAAGATGGCGAGTATCGCCATCAGCTTCGCACTCATGGTGACGGCCAGCTTTGGTGACCCCGTATGGAAAAGCGTGGCATGAACCTCGCGCTGGTCGTAGGTCAACGACGTGGTGGGGTCTTTGCGAATCTTGCGGGCATACCGAAGGATATACACAATGGTGATAATCACAACCAAAGCGAGTATGACGATACGGCTTGTTAAACCGGTGGTCCAGCTGATGCCGGCCGCATCGGCGGCGATGATCACCGAGAACGGGTTGATGGTGGAGCACATCACCCCGATGTTCGACCCCATGAAGATGCAGGCCACCCCGACGGTCACATCGTACCTTGCCGCCAGAAACACGGGTATGAGGATGGGGTAAAAGGCAAGGGTCTCCTCACCAAGGCCGAAAGTGGTTCCACCTGCAGCCGTCAGAAGCGTCGTGAAGATGATGAGCAGATGCTCGCGTCCCTCAAGCACCTTGGCCAGCCAGGCGATCCCGGCGTCAAAGGCTCCGGTCAAGTTCATGATGCCGATGAGTCCACCTATGATCAGCACCAGAAAGATGATATCGGCGGCCTCGATGATTCCCTTAATGGGCGCCTGCGCGAGGGCGAAGAAGCCCTGTGGACTGGCATCCGTCTGTTTGTAGGTGCCGGGGATGCTTACGGGTCGATACAGCGTGCCGCTCGTGAACTTCTCGAGCGGAATCAGCACATTGAGTGCATCGAGGGTCTCCTGGGTTGCCGGCATCGTTTCGGTCGATCCCATCCGCTGTATCACGAAGGAGCTGTCGGCGGCGCTGTACTGCAGCATGTCGTACTTGCCCGAGGGGATAAACCAAGTCGAAATGGCCACGAGTGCGGCGATTGCAAGTAAGATGGTAATTGCCGACGGAAATTTCATTGATCCTCGTGATTGGTTGAATCCGACAGGAGTACGATTGAAAATATGGTCTTTCCCGGCTCACTGGAAACCTGCAACTCGCCTCCGTGTGCCTTGATAATATCATGAGTAATGCTCAATCCCAAACCAGTGCCCTGTGTGCCTCTTTTTGTAGTAAAAAATGGCTGCAATATCTTGTCTTTGATGTCGTAGGGAATGCCGGGACCGTTGTCTTCGAATTCAAGCAATACTTTGTGCCCATCACGGCGAGTGCGGACAAATAAACGCGCTGTCCCACCTCCATTACCCCGCAAGGCGTCGAAGGCGTTGTTGCAAATGTTCAGAATCACGCGGCTGAAATCTTCGGCAACCAACGGCACATCGCCAACTAGCGGATCGTAATCTTCCAACACATCGACCCTAATGGGATTTTCGGCCGCCCTCATACCATGATAGGCCAGGTTGACGTACTCTTTAACGATGCTGTTCAAGGCTGCGGGTTCCTTTTTCCCGCTGCCATTCCGACTGTGCATCAGCATCGCCTTGACTATGCCGTCGGCTCGGCTGCCATGTTCATAAATGCGTTCCATGTTTGATCCGAGATCGCCGGCTATCCATTTCGCTTCGTCAATGTCTGACGTTTCGAGTGCCTCCTTGAGCTCGTTCACAAGTTCGATGCTTACGTGTGAGAAGTTGTTCACAAAATTGAGCGGATTTTTTATCTCGTGGGCAATGCCCGCCGTCAACTGACCCAGAGAGGCTAGCTTTTCCTGCTGAATGAGTTGCTCCTGCGTCGATTTCAAGTCCTCGATGGCTTGCTGAAGATTGTCGCGAGCGAGCACCAGCTCTTGGTTTCGCTCGGTCAGTTCACTGGTCCTTTCACGCACCTGAAGTTCGAGCACGATATTCTGCGACTCGATGAGCTCCTGCTTTTCTGCTTGAACACGCAGTTTTTGATCCGTCAACTCCGATATCTCCTTCAGATTGCGCTGTACGGTCACGAGATTCTCGTTGAACTTGATGGATATATACCCAAGAAATGACACGGGCAGACTCAAGTATATCATTGCGACGGTGAACAGTCGGTAGTAATTGGAGAATGCTCCCATACTGATAAACAACGTGTGCATAATCATCCACAACAGTGTGATCACCAGCCCCGCCACAACCACTTTTTGTGAAGGTGCCAGCGAATGTCGCGCTTGTAAAACGACCATGAAGCTGTAACCGAACACGAGTGCCAAAACAGCTCCCATCATGTAATAGCCGCCGTAATTTGCTCGCGGAATATCATAGAGATACGCTAGTATAGGTGCAGACAGCGTCACGATGATCAGAATTGACCACGTTACGCGCGTCAAGCGTCCACGTATCAGATATGAAATCACCATGGGGACTAGACCTACGAATAGTGCCATAAGCTGGTAATAGAAATACTCTGCCACCCAGTTGGCGAATCCCCCCAAATTCATCTGAACCCGTTCCAACCACGCCGATGTCGCAAGGACTGCCGTGCTTATGGCTATCAACTTTAATGAGGTCAGTTGCGAGTTCTGGTAGAAGAACAGCGCAAATAGCAGCGTAAGCAACGTAACGCCGGTGAGCCAAACACCCGCGAAAAAAGCGTATTCACTATAACTAACCAAGTCTGCCGCGTACATCGCCTCGTCGGTAAGCAAAACAAGCAGTTGGGGATGACGTGACTTTAGTGTCAGCTTTTCATACAGTCGGTAACCGGTGTCGCGATAGTGAATGGTCAAGTTGTACACACTTCCGGGCTCAAAGCTAACCGACGTCATACCTCGAAAACCGGAGACCATGGCACGATACTCATGCCGGCTCTCTGATGTATTTCCGAATTCTGCCACAAGCGCATCGTTAAGATAGACGTCGGCAGCTCCGAATCCATTCAGGAACAGTCTCAAAGGACGGCGTGTCAGTGATGAGTCAACCTCAAACCGCAGCTTGAACCATCCTTCGATAATGCCCCCACTGTCGGCTTGTTGCATACTCAACTCATTTGGAGACAATGAGATCCACTCGTTACTCATAGTGTCGAATGCAGTTTGGTACAATCCACCACCTTTTTTGAATTGCCATCCGTGGGCCGTCGACAGATTAATGATGCCGCTTTCATTGAAGTATGAGGCCGTCACAGTAACCGGATCCGGTTGCCCGGCAGCCGATTGTTGGCACAAAACGCAAAGAAAGACCGACACTATGATAAATCGAATAATCGGCATTGTTTACGACACGTTAAGTTCGGAAGTGGTCATCAGAACGTTTTTCTGCATTTTATGTACTTTAGAGGTGAACGCGATATTGTATGCCCGTTGAGATGCGCACCATTATGTCGACAAAATATACATTTCTGATAATCTGCCTATACAGCTTGTTACCTGCGGCGAGTTTCGGTCAGGGCGTCCTATACGAAACAGTGATAAGCAACATTCAGACAGGAAAGCTGGCAGAAACTGAGGCGGCATTGCGCATGGCCAGTAATACGCAAAAATCGACACCAGAATGGGCCTATTTGAATGGTAGACTTATGATGGCGAAAGAAGATTTCGATGGTGCGACTCCACACTTTCGAAAGGCACTCGAACTACGGCCTGAGAATGCGGAATATCAATATTGGATGGCTGCCTCCATTTGTCTGGCAACCGAAAGGGCAAATATCATGCGTCAGACGTTCATGGCCGGGCGTTGCAAAACCGAGCTTGAGAATACGATAGCATTAGAGCCCGACCATGTGCAAGCTCGCATGAGCCTCATTGAGTTTCACATCAAGGCACCCGGAATTGTAGGTGGGTCATACGATGAAGCATCTTCGTTGTCGAACGAATTGATGCGCATTCAACCATTTTTTGGATATGTGAGTCAATATCAGATCGCGATAAGTAAAAAGGACACCTTGGAGGGAATACGGGCTTTGGAAAGCGGCGCCAAGGCACTGCCAGACAGCATCTGGTTCATGTTCAACCTCGGCAACCTGTACGAGGCACGCAAGAGCTATGAGCTGTCGTATCGGAATTTCTCCGATGCATACAAAAAAAAGCCGGAGGCATGGGCGGTGGGTTTTCAGCTCGGGCGGTTGGCGGCAACTACCGGACTATTTCTGGATGAGGCCCTGCCCGTTATGGAGAATCTGATCCAAAATCGACCAAAGGACATGCAAGACCCCGTTTACTCGATGGCTCACACCCGATTAGGGCAAATTCACCTCCATATGGGCAATCGCACGTTGGCAAAGGAACATTTCAATACCGCGTTGAAAATCCGATTCGACAACCCGATTGCAAGCGATGAGCTGAAAAAGCTGAACTGACCCCCTAATGTCACACCTTCTCCAGTCGTCTGCACGCCTCCTCGAGCACATGCATCTCCTTGGCAAAACAGAATCGGATGCGGTGCCTGCCATCCTCCGCGTGCTGGTAAAAGCTATGGCCAGGCACGCCACATACGCCTGCGTTCTTGATGAGCCACATGTTGGCTGACACGGCGTCCTGGAAGTCCTCGCGTTCGAGCAGCTTTGGACCAAAATGCGCCAGCACATAATAGGCCCCCTGCGGAGCAGTGCTGTCGAACCCGGCCGCATCGAGCGCCCGCATGAACCGGTCGCGCTTCTTCAGGTAGTCGGCCTGCATGGATGCGTAATAGGCATCCGCCATGGGCAGCGCCCCCACCATGCCGTGCTGCAACGGCGCAGGGGCCGATATCACCAACAGGTCGCTGATGAGTCCCATCTTATGGATCACCTCCTCCGGACCAACGGCATACCCGAGGCGCCAGCCGGTCATGTTAAAGGTCTTCGAGAACCCCGATATGGTGATCGTACGCTCCCAGGCGCCCGGCAGACTACCCAACGAGATGTGTTCGCGTCCGTCGTACACCATGTACTCGTAGATCTCGTCGGTAAGGGCGATCAAGTTGCGGCGCTTCATCAAATCCAGGATGGATTCCAGCTCCGACCTCGAGAACACCTTACCGCTCGGATTGCACGGACTGCACACAAGGATGGCCTTGGTCTTGTCGTTCACGGCGGCCTCCAGGGCGGCCATGGGCAGCGGACCATCTCCATCAGGGATCTTCACAAAACGGCACACCACGCCGAAGAGCTCGAGCAAGTGGCGATGATACCCGTAGAACGGCTCAAACAGGATCACCTCGTCGCCCTGCTCGAACAAGGCCATCATTGCCGCCACAAACGCACCGGTCGATCCCACAGTGACCTGCACGTTCTCGGGTCCGCTCACGGGCAGCTTGTTGAACGACTTGGCCTTGTCGGCAATGAGGGTTCGGAGCTCCTGAACGCCGGCGAAGGGGGTGTAGATCGACCGGTCGGTGTCGATGGCCGCTTTCGTCGCCTCCTTGATGGCCTCCGGAACGGGAAGATCACATATCCCCTGACCCAAGTTGATGCCGTTGTACTGGTTGATCAGGGCGGTGACGGCGCGAATATCGGACTGCTTGAGGGGATTTGTACGGGAAGCGAGATTCATATGGAGGATTGAGGGATGGGGATTGAGGACTGAAGTGAGGAATGAGGGATAGAAGTGAGGTGTAGGAGAGGAATGAGGAGGAGGTGAGGAATGAGGAGGAGGTGAGGAATGAGGAGAAGGAGAGGAATGAGGAGAAGGAGAGGAATCTAAGAATATTTGAGGAATATAAACTGATTGCAGAATCCCTGTTTGACTACGCTAGTGCCGTTTGGAAGTTGGATGATTTCATCATATTTTGGTGTCGATATGGTACCATTCTTATATCATTCAATGCAATTATGAAAAAGATCAACATATCTGTAAAGGGAATCCCCATGGACGTTTACGAACAGATAAAAAAGAGAGCGGAGCTCAATCACCGTAGCATTAACGGTGAACTCATTGCGACAATTACCGAATCACTCGCTGCGAACCGGGTCGATGTTGAGGTAGTCGAATATAAGGCTCGTGAGCTGCGCAAAAGGGCTAGAGGTTCTTTATCTATGGAGGAAATTTTGAAGGCAATCGAAGAGGGTAGAGAATGATAGTTGCAGACGCAAGTCTTCTCGTAGAGCTTTGGCTTCCAGGTCATAATTTCGACGTTACAGTTCAAGTTTTAAACACCGATTCAGATTGGATCGCACCAGGATTATGGAGATCCGAGTACCGAAACATTATTGCTAAGTACTTAAGGGCTAATATAATCGACTTAGATTTTGCTCACGCAGCAATGATTGAGGGATTGGAGTTCATGTCACACCGTGAGCATGACGTGAGCTCATATCGTATAATTGACATCATTGGCAGTTCTAAAGTTAGCGCATACGACGCCGAATATGTAGCCTTGGCACAAGAAACAGGATGCAGGCTGGTCACCTTCGACACGAAGTTGATCAGCCTGTTCCCGGAGGTGGCGATCCACCCCGACGACTTTCTGAGATCGTCTAATTCGTGATTCGCACCGTGTAGGTTAGCTCAACCTCTGAATTGGCGGGGACCGGCACGTCGAACGCAATCTTATTTGCGTTGATTTTGCGGTGCTCGAGGCTGCTTCGCATCACTTCCCAATTACCCCAAATGTTGCGCTCCACTTCGATGGTCACGGCGGTGTCCTTGCGATTCTTGAGCACGACCTTATAGCTCATTTCGTTCACGCGGTCGGTGATCCGGCGCTGGTCGGTCATGGTGGTCTCTCCTAAGATATCGAAGGCCTGACCCAAGGTAAGCGTGATCTTCTCGTCGCGTGGCGTGTGGTTGATGCGGTCTTCGCCCACAAACTCGACGGAACCCCCGCTGGCCTGGTTCACACGCACCACGCCCATGGGCATCGGGATCCCCAACCCGTTGGCCGATTCGTTCTTGAACTCGACCTGCACGGTAATGGGCTCACTTACACCCTGCCCCCGCTGGCCCTCACCCAAGTAGCGATAACGCTTCACCACTGGGATGCCGGCAGCATCGAACAGCGCAATCTGCTTGCTCTCGTTCTGCAACAGGTCGGTAGGACGCTGCAAGGTATACATGTGATACTCGAACAACCCTCCACTCTCGAACTGGCTGTCGGCTGTCTTTGAAGCCATCACGGCAAATCCCTCTTCATAGACATAGTTACGCGACGGCGGACGCACCCGGTTCACGCTTCCTGCCACCAGTTTC
>CAYZWQ010000144.1:1913-7491 GCA_964481355.1 uncultured Chitinophagales bacterium | reverse complement strand
AAGTGCTTGTCTATAAATTTCTGTTAGTTGCCCTTGGCCTCGAGGATCTTAGTTGCCACCGACTCTGGAACCGGAACATACTTGCTGAATTCCATTGAGTAGACGGCACGTCCCTGCGACAAGGAGCGTAGTGTCGTTGAATAGCCGAACATCTCGGACAGCGGCACTTTGGCTTTTACTATTGAGCCGTCAATGTTGTTTTCCATGTTCTCGATGATACCGCGGCGGCTGTTCAAGTCGCCGATCACATCGCCCATGTACTCCTCGGGAGTATTCACTTCTACGGCCATCACCGGCTCAAGGATGATTGGACCTGCTTTGCGGGCTGCTTCGCGGAAGCCGCCACGTGCGCAAAGTTCGAAGCTCAGTGCGTCGGAATCCACATCGTGGTAGCTTCCGTCAAAGAGCCTGATCTTGACGCCTTCAACAATGTATCCGGCGCGGATACCGCCCGTAAGGGCGCCTTTGAAGCCTTTCTCGGCCGGTGCGATGAATTCCCTAGGGATGTTACCGCCCGTGACCTCGTTGACAAACTCGAATCCGGTGTTGCCTTCGATCGGCATCATCTCGAAGCTGACGTCGGCAAACTTACCCTTACCACCGGTCTGCTTCTTGTAGACTTCGCGGTGCGTGACCGACTTGGTGATGGATTCGCGGTACGACACCTGCGGGTTGCCCACATTTGCCTCTACTTTGAACTCGCGCTTGAGACGGTCGACGATGATCTCAAGGTGGAGCTCGCCCATGCCCTCGATGGTGGTCTGACCCGTCTCGTCGTCGACGCTGACGCGGAAGGTTGGATCTTCCTCGGCCAGCTTGACAAGACCCGTCGTAAGCTTCTCGCTGTCGGCCTTGGTCTTAGGCTCCACGGCCAGCTTGATCACCGGCTCTGGGAACACCATGCGCTCGAGGATGATCGGCTTGTCTTCGGCGCAGAGCGTGTCGCCCGTGCGTACTTCCTTGATGCCCACGGCGGCGGCGATGTCGCCGGCACGCACCACTTTGATGTCTTCCTTGGTGTTGGCGTGCATCTTAAGGATGCGGCTGATGCGCTCCTTTTTGCCCGTCACAGAGTTGAGCACGTACGAACCGGCCTCCAAGGTGCCCGAATACACGCGGAAGAAGGTCAGTTTTCCGACGTAGGGGTCGGTCATGATCTTGAACGCGAGAGCAGCGAAGGGCTCGTCGAAATCCGTCTTGCGCGTCAGCTTGGTCTCCTCGTCGCCCACTGCCGAGCCTTGAACGGCCTCAACGTCGAGCGGAGAGGGCAAATACTGGAGCACAGCATCAAGCATCGCCTGAACACCTTTGTTTTTAAAGGCGGAACCGCACAAAACCGGCGTGATGCTCAGATCGAGCGTCGCCTTGCGGATGGCCTCGTGGATTTCCTCTTCGGAAATCTCCTCCTCCATCAAATACTTCTCCATGATCTCCTCGCTGTAATCAGCGACGGCCTCGACCATAATCTTGCGATACTCGTCGGCTTTGTCGACCAGGTCGGCGGGGATGTCGACCGTGGTGTAGGTCATGCCCTGGGTCGAATCGTCCCAGATGATTCCCTTCATCTTGACAAGGTCAACGACGCCGCGGAAGTCTGACTCGTTGCCGATCGGGATCTGCAGCGGAATCGGGTTTGCGCTCAGGCGGCTCTTCATTTTGTCGAGCACGTTGAAGAAGTCGGCGCCGGTGCGGTCCATCTTGTTGACGAATGCGATGCGCGGCACGCGGTACTTGTTGGCCTGGCGCCACACGGTCTCTGACTGCGGCTGCACGGCACCCACGGCGCAGAACACACCGACGGCACCGTCGAGTACGCGCAGCGAGCGCTCCACCTCGACGGTGAAGTCGACGTGGCCGGGGGTGTCGATGAGGTTGATGCGGTAGCCGTTCCAGTGGCATGTGGTGGCGGCGGAGGTGATCGTGATTCCACGCTCCTTCTCCTGCTCCATCCAGTCCATTGTAGCGCCGCCGTCGTGCACCTCACCGATCCGGTGATTGATGCCCGTGTAATAGAGGATACGCTCCGAAGTGGTGGTCTTGCCCGCATCGATGTGGGCCATGATACCGATGTTTCGGGTTTTCCTGAGTTGGTCCAATACTGCTACTTCAGCCATCTGTCTGTGTGATAAATATGTGCAATTAGAAACGGAAGTGGGCAAATGCCTTGTTGGCTTCGGCCATGCGGTGGGTTTCGTCGCGCTTGCGAACGGCCCCGCCCTCGTTGTTTGCGGCATCCACGATCTCGCGGGCGAGGCGTGCTGCCATGGATTTGTCGTTGCGGTTCTTTGCCGCCTTGATGAGCCAGCGCATTCCGAGCGCGGACGCGCGCTCCGAGCGCACTTCCACCGGAACCTGGTAGGTCGAACCGCCTACACGGCGGCTGCGAACCTCGATGGCCGGCGAAGCATTGCCCATCGCGGAGCGAAGGACGTCGATGCCAGGCTGGCCTGTTTTCTCTTCAATGATCTCAAATGCCTGATACAGGATCTTGCGGGCAACATTCTTTTTGCCGTCCTTCATCAGGAAGTTGACAAACTGCGTCACCATGCGGTCCTGAAACTGTGGATCAGGCTTGACGATGCGTTTAACGGCTGATTTTCTGCGCATGCTCGTAAACGGTTAAAATACTCGGTTGGAAATTACTTCTTGCCTTTGCCTTTGGCTGCTGCGGCGGCCTGGCCCGGCTTCGGACGCTTGGCGCCATACAGACTGCGGCTCTTCTTGCGGGCGCTCACGCCGCTGGTGTCGAGCGTGCCACGGATGATGTGGTAGCGCACACCCGGCAGATCCTTCACGCGGCCGCCGCGGATCATCACGATGGAGTGCTCCTGAAGGTTGTGGCCCTCGCCAGGGATATAGGCGATTACCTCGAGCTTGTTGGTGAGCTTCACCTTGGCTACCTTACGGAGAGCCGAATTTGGCTTCTTGGGGGTCGTGGTGTACACGCGGGTGCACACGCCACGACGCTGAGGGCAATTCTGCAGAGCAGGCGACGAAGTCTTGCTTGTCTTGCTCTTTCTGCCTTTTCTTATAAGCTGTTGAATTGTAGGCACGAAACTTCCGATTAATTGGACGATTGAAAATTCGTTTGCAGGAAGGCAAAGATACAGCTAGCAGCACCAATAATCCAAGAGACCCTCTAAACCTGCACACCAAAAGAGCAAAAAAAGTCCCCAGAAATCGCCAGACACGTCGTTTGGGCCCTTTTTAGGTGAAAAAATAGTATTACCGATATAGATCAATATATCAAATGAAATGGAATGACCTGTCTGGCATGACCGACAAGCGAAGGGCCGCCCTGATCAAGGCCGGATGCACCGACCCCGGCCAACTCGCCGACTGGCCGCCCATACGATATGAGCTGCCGGCCGTGTACCTTCCCATGGCCCAGCTGCACGAAACGTCCGGCAGGACAACCACTACCGGCAGGGTCGTCTCGAGCCGCACCGAAGGGTTTGGAAGCCACAGGCGTCTGATCGTCCTGTTCACCGATACCGGCTTCAACCTCGAGGCCGTCTGGTTCAAGGGGGTCTCGTGGATCGAGCGCATGATCGAAACCGGTGCCTGGTACTCCATCAAGGGCACCGTGGGAAGTTTCCGCGGGAAACTGCAGATGACCCATCCTGAAATCAAGAAGGTCGAGGGCCCGCACCAACAGCCTGCGTCAGACACCGGTGCGTCGTACACACCGGTATATCCGTCCACCGGCGAAATGAAATCCACCAGGATCACGCACGCACAGATGCAAAAGTGGATCATCCACATCCTGGAACGCTCGCCTCATGTCGAACACATACCGTCCTACATCAGCGCTGAGATGGGTCTGCCGCCCCTTTATGATGCATACAGGATGATCCATGCCCCTGCCGGCTACGGCGACTGGGAACCGGGCCTGAGACGGATGCGCTTCGACGAGCTCTTCCTTTTCGAGCTGGCCGTGATGAGGCTCAAGGGAAGAAACAAGGTGACGCGCGACGGCATCCAGATACCCGAGGTGGGCGACCTGACCCGCGCGTTCATCGCATCACTTCCCTTCGATCTGACCGAGGGCCAACGACTGGCCCTACGGGAGATTTTCCGGGACCTGAAATCGGGGAAGCAGATGAGCAGACTGATTCAGGGCGACGTGGGAGCCGGCAAGACCGTCGTCGCCATCGCCTCGATGCTCATGATGGCCGACTACGGCTATCAGTCGGCCCTGATGGCTCCGACTGAAATTTTGGCCGAGCAGCATTACAGGACCATCAAACACTACGTGAACGAAATCGGAATCGATGTGGTGCTGCTCACAGGCAGCAGGTCGGGAAGGCAACGCAAGGACGTGCTGGCTTCCATCGCGTCGGGCGTCAGCACGATTGCGGTGGGCACCCATGCCCTGATCGAGGACGACGTGCAATTCTCGAGGCTTGGGCTCGTGGTCGTCGACGAGCAGCACCGTTTCGGGGTGATGCAGCGGGCAAAACTGCAGCTGAAGAACTCCTCCCCCCACATGCTCGTTATGTCGGCAACCCCAATACCCAGATCGTTGGCATTGACGCTCTACGGCGAGCTCGATATTTCGGTGGTACGAGGACTCCCCGCAGGGCGCAAGCAAGTCCGAACGGTGGTGCGCAACGACAACCAACGCGAGGATGTGTACGCATTCGCCGACGAGCTGCTCGACGAGGGCGGCCAGGTCTACGTAGTGTATCCCCTCGTCGAAGAATCGGAGGTGGTGGACCTCAAGGACGCCACGGCAGGATTCGACATGCTGAAGGACCGTTTTCCGGGCCGCAAGGTTGGCCTGATGCACGGACGCATGAAATCGGCCGAGAAGGACGCCACCATGCAGCTGTTCAAGGACGGCGAACTCGACATCCTGGTCAGCACGACCGTGATCGAAGTAGGCGTGGACGTGCCCAACGCAAACATGATGATCATCGAGCATGCCGAGCGCTTCGGCCTGTCGCAGCTGCACCAGCTCAGGGGACGCATCGGCCGCGGTGAACGGCAAAGCTACTGCGTGCTCATGGCCGACTTCAAGCGAAGTGCGGAAGCCCGCGAGCGTCTTGCAACCATGGAACGAACCAATGACGGGTTTGAGATCGCCGAGGCAGATCTGAAACTCCGCGGCCCCGGCGACTTCCTTGGAACACGGCAAAGCGGCCTGCCGGCTTTCAAGTACGCCGACATCCTGCGTGACCAAGATCTGCTTGAAAAGGCCAAAAGCTATGCCGAGCAGATCATCACCCTGGATCCGAAGCTTGAGAAGCCCGAGCATAAGGCACTGCGAGCCAAGTTCGAGGCGTATTTGGAGGAGAAGAGCGGGTTTTTTGAGCTGGGGTGAGACGCCTGCGGCATGGGTCCTTCGCCGACACCTCGGGCTTCGCCCTCCAGTTCCTTCACTTCGTTCAGGATGACAACGTCAGCTCAGCATGACAGCGTCTTGTTGTTAATTATGAAAGAGGGTCCTTCGTAGACATTTCGCTGCGCTCAATGTGTCAACCCAGGATGACGTACCGACACCCCGTATTTAATAAAGAAGGTCCTTCGCCGACACCTCGGGCTTCGCCCTCCAGTTCCTTCACTTCGTTCAGGA
>CAYZWQ010000144.1:0-1813 GCA_964481355.1 uncultured Chitinophagales bacterium | reverse complement strand
TGACAACGTCAGCTCAGCATGACAGGCTTTGCTTAAAGAAAAGTAAGATGTCTCGCTAAGCTCGACATAATTCCATCATTTTCTCATCTGATAATCTTTTTGATCAAACAGATCCGCGCTCTTCTTCTTTAAATTTCGATCTATTTGATCTGTAAGATCCGCGGTCAAGTTATCTGTCAGTTCTTCTCGAACCGCTTGCGGTCGTTGTGGTCGAGGTAGAGCTTGCGGATGCGCAGACTTTTGGGTGTGACTTCAAGCAGCTCGTCGTTGTCGATGAACTCGATGCACTGCTCCAGGCTCAGCTTGCGTGCTGTATTGAGCTTCACGGCGTCGGCGCTCTGGCTGGCGCGGTGGTTGGTGAGCTGCTTCTTCTTGGCGACGTTGATCACCATGTCGCCAGCGCGGTTGCTCACGCCCACGACCTGGCCCATGTACACCGGATCTCCCGGCTCCGACAGGAAGGTTCCGCGGTCCTGAAGGCCTTCGAGGGCGTAGCTGGTGACCTCTCCGTTTTCGAGGGCGATGAGGGCGCCGCGGCTGCGTCCGCCGATGTCGCCTTTGTAAGGCTCATACCCGTCGAACTGCTGGTGCACCATGCCCATGCCGCGCGTGTCGGTGAGCATTTCACCGCGGAAGCCGATCAGGCCGCGCGACGGCACCCTGAATGTGATGCGACTGTTTTCGCCCTCCTGGTCCATCGACATCATCACGCCTTTGCGCTGGAGGAGGTTGTCGATCACCTTGTTCGAGTATTCGGTCGGCACGTCGACCACGACTTCCTCGATCGGCTCGTGGCGCTGCCCGTCGATGTCGCGATAGAGCACCTCCGGACGCGATACCGCGAACTCGTAGCCTTCGCGGCGCATGGTCTCGATGAGGATGGCCAGCTGGAGCTCGCCACGACCGGCCACGCGGAACACGTCGGGGTTGTCGGTGGGCTCGACCTGGATGCTGACGTTGGTGCGGATCTCTTTCTGCAGGCGGTCCTTGATCTGGTTGGAGGTCACATAGTCGCCTTCCAATCCGGCAAATGGCGAAGAATTGACCCTGAAGTACATCGCGATGGTTGGCTGGTCGATGTTCACGAACGGGATGGGTGTGGTGTCGCCGGCGTCGGCGAGCGTGTATCCGATTTCGGACTCCTCGAAACCCGCAAGGGCGATGATGTCGCCCGGATTCGCCTTCTCGATGGGGTCGCGCTGCAGGCCCTTGAAGGTGAACAGCTTCGTGGCGCGCGCCTTCTTGACGGTGCTGCCGTCGGGGCGAACAAGGCATACATCCATGTTCTGCACCACCACGCCCTGCTCGACCTTACCCACGGCTATACGGCCGAGGTAGTCGTTCCATTCCACATTCGAGATCAGCATCTTGAAGGGCTTGTCGACTTCCACCTTCGGAGGCGGCACATGCTCGACGACCAAGTCGAACAGCGGTTTGAGGTCTACGCCTTCGTCGGAAAGCGAGGCCTTTGCAATTCCCTCGCGGGCAATGGCGTAGAGCACGGGGAAATCGAGTTGCTCGTCGGTGGCATGCAAGCTCACGAATAGGTCGAACACCATGTTGAGCACGGCATCCGGACGGGCATCTCCACGGTCGATCTTGTTGATGAGCACGATCGGACGGTAGCCGAGTTGCAGCGACTTGCGCAGCACGAACTTGGTCTGCGGGAGCGGACCTTCAGCCGCGTCAACCAGCAGGATCACGCCGTCAACCATCTTGAGGATGCGCTCGACCTCGCCGCCGAAGTCGGCGTGGCCGGGGGTGTCGATGATGTTGATCTTGGTGTCGCCCCAAAGCACGGCCGTGTTCTTGG
>CAYZWQ010000143.1:0-7539 GCA_964481355.1 uncultured Chitinophagales bacterium | reverse complement strand
GCCTGGATTCGAAGGTGGACAGATGCCTATGCAGCGTCGTCTTCCGAAATTTGGATTTAAGAACCCATTCCGCGTCGAATACAAGGGCGTGAACCTCGACAGCATCAACAAATATGTAGATGCAGGTCGGCTTGGATCAACCATCACGGTTGCGGACCTCGTGAACGCCGGCCTTGCCGACTCCAATGACAAAGTGAAACTGTTGGGACGTGGTGAAATCTCGAAAGCTGTAACCATCACAGTCCACGCTTTCAGCAAGTCAGCCGAAACAAAGGTGACGAACGCCGGAGGAAGCGTAAACGTCATCGCCTAAGTACTCACCCAGCTAATGGTTCTTAACCGGCTTACACAAACAGAAGCATGAGTCTAGTAGAAAATATCAGAAACATCTTCAAGATCGAGGAGCTCCGTAACCGCATTTTATATACGGTTGGAATCCTCATGGTCTACAGATTGGGCACATACGTCACCCTTCCGGGAGTCGATGCAACACAGCTGGTGGTCAGCACCGGGCAAGCGACCGACCTTCTCGGTCTGTTCAACTTGTTCGTAGGTGGTGCATTTGCCCGAGCCGGTGTCTTTGCACTCGGCATCATGCCGTACATCACCGCATCCATTATCATCCAGCTCATGGGTGCCGTGGTTCCATATTTCCAGAAGATGCAGCGCGAGGGTGAGGATGGTCGTCGCAAGATTACCCAGATCACCAGATACAGCACCGTTGCCATCACCTTGGTGCAGGCCATTGGCTTTGCGATCAACTTAATGGCCACATCCCCCGACGCCATCGTTGTGTCGAACACGACCTTCATCATAACCGCCATGATCGTTCTCACCGCTGGAACGGTGTTCGTGATGTGGTTGGGTGAGCGCATCACCGACCGTGGCATCGGAAACGGCATTTCGCTGATTATCATGATCGGCATCATAGCCGCCTTGCCCACAAACGTGATCAATGAGGTGTCGACGCGAAGCAACATCTTCCTGTTCATCGTCGAACTGGCCGTGTTGCTGGCGGTAGTGGCTTCCGTAGTGATGCTGACCCAGGGAACACGCAAGATACCCGTGCAGTATGCCAAGCGCGTCGTCGGACGCAAAGTCTATGGCGGTAGCACCCAGTATCTGCCGCTTCGCGTCAACGCCGCCGGTGTTATGCCCATCATCTTTGCGCAGTCGATCATGTTCATTCCAAGCACGATCAGCACCTTTTTCCCTGAAAGCACGGCCATCCAGTTTCTCACGGCCTGGGCCAATGACTTCACCGGTGTGGGATACAACATTGTGTTTTTCATCATCATCGTGTTCTTCACCTACTTCTACACGGCCATTGCTATCAACCCGAAGGAGATGGCTGACACGATGAAACGCCAAGGCGGCTTTATCCCGGGTGTTCGCCCAGGCAAGCCGACCCAAGAGTTTATTGACAACATCCTTGCCAAGATCACATTCCCCGGCTCTTTGGCCCTTGCTGTGGTTGCCATCATGCCGGCCTTTGCTACGGCATTCGGTGTCACACCTGGTTTCGCCCAGTTCTACGGCGGTACGGGTCTGTTGATCATCGTGGGTGTTGCCCTCGACACGCTCCAGCAAATTGAAAGCTACCTCATGATGCGCCACTACGACGGATTCATGAAGACGGGCCGCATCAAAGGACGCAGGAACTTTGCATGATCTATCTTCGAACTGACGACGAAATCAAGAAAATCAGGGAGAGCGCACAGCTTGTGTCCCTGACTCTCGCTGAGGTTGCCAAACGCATCCGTCCGGGTGTGGCAACAGGTGAGCTTGACGTCGTAGCCGAGGAATTCATACGCAAGAACAACGGTATTCCGGCCTTCAAAGGCTATGGAGACAAAAGAAATCCCTTCCCAGGGTCGCTTTGCATCTCAATAAACGAAGAAGTGGTGCATGGCATCCCAGGGGCGAGGGTACTGCAGGAGGGGGACATTGTGTCTGTCGACTGCGGTGTGTACAAGAATGGTTACTACGGTGATCACGCCTACACTTTCCCGGTGGGCGAATGTGACCCGTCAGTGCTACAGTTGTTGGGCACGACGCTCGAAAGCCTCAACAAGGGCATAGAGAAAGCCGTGCATGGCAACACCGTCGGCGATATATCGGCTGCTGTTCAGGAGCATTGCGAAGCGCAGGGTTACGGGGTCGTCCGCGACCTCGTGGGCCACGGTTTGGGGACGTCGCTACACGAAGACCCACCCATCCCGAACTACGGGCGACCCGGAAGGGGCCCACGGTTGCGCAGCGGAGCAGTGCTTGCGATCGAGCCGATGATCAACATGGGGACCTGGCGCGTCAAGACGCTGTCGGACGGTTGGACGGTCGTGACGGCCGACGGCTCGATGTCAGCCCATTTTGAGCATAATGTGGCCGTCAGGGAAGGACAAGCTGAAATTTTGAGCACTTTTCAGTATATTACGGAGATAACCAAGATCGAACTGGATAAATTGGTACTACATGGCTAAACAGGAACCGATAAAACAGGACGGAACCATAACCGAGGCGTTGCCTAACGCCCAGTTTATCGTCCGTCTTGACAATGGGCATGAGCTACTCGCCCATGTCTCGGGAAAAATGCGCATGTTTTACATCAAGATTCTTCCAGGTGACCGTGTTGCGGTGGAGATGTCTCCGTATGACCTGAGCAAGGGCCGTATCACATACAGATACAAATAACCGCTGATCGAAAGCAGACCATGAAGACGAAATCATCCGTACGGAAGAGAATTCCGAGCGACAAAATCGTACGCCGCAAAGGCCGTGTGTACGTTATCAACAAGAACAATCCGCGCAACAAACAGCGCCAAGGCTAACCGAAAGATTAGACATATATGGCTCGTATTGCTGGAGTCGATTTACCAAAAGAAAAGAGGGGCGAAATTGGCCTCACGTACATCTACGGAATAGGACGCACGCGCTCGCGTGAGATCCTGTCGCGTGTGGGCCTCGATGTGGACACCAAGGTTCGTGATTGGAACGACGACCAGGTGGCTGCCATCCGCAAGCTCCTCGAAACCGACTACAAGGTAGAAGGCCAACTTCGTACAGAAGTGACCCTCGCCATCCGCCGCCTCATGGAGATTGGCTGCTATCGCGGCCTTCGCCATCGTAAAGGGTTGCCAGTGCGTGGACAGCGTACCAAAACGAATGCCCGTACCCGCAAGGGACGTCGTAAGACCGTCATGGGCAAGAAGAAGGCACCTAAGAAGTAATCAGATATATAACAACCACGGATCATGGCTAAAAGACAAGTCAAAGGCAGCGCCGCCGCCGTCAAAAAGAAAAAGCGTCAGCTTTCCGACCCCAATGGTTACGCCTACGTCAAGGCGACGTTCAACAATGTCATTGTTACGTTGACAGACGGGCAGGGTAACGTCCTCTCCTGGTCGAGCGCCGGAAAGGAAGGGTTCAAGGGATCCCGCAAGAACACTCCCTACGCCGGCCAGCTCAGCAGCGAGACGGCTTCGCGCGAGGCCTTCGAAATGGGCCTTCGCAAGGTGGAGGTTTACGTAAAAGGACCAGGTAGCGGACGTGAGTCGGCCATACGTGCGATGAGCAACGCCGGGCTTGAGGTCACCCTCATCCGCGACACCACGCCGATCCCGCACAACGGATGCCGTCCTCCCAAGAGAAGAAGAGTTTAATCCAATACCTATCCCAACATGGCAAGATATAGAGGCCCAAAGCAGAAGAAAGCCCGCCGTTTCAAAGAGGCAATTTACGGACCAAGCAAGGCGCTTGAGAAAAAGCCATACGGCCCTGGCCAGCATGGACGCTCGCGCCATTCCAAGAAATCGGAATACGCCGTACAGCTCGACGAGAAGCAGAAGGCAAAATACACCTACGGACTTCTCGAGCGTCAGTTCCGTACCCTGTTCGAAAAAGCAAGTGCCAAGGATGGCGTAACGGGCGACAACCTTCTGCGCTACCTTGAGTCGCGACTCGACAACACGGTGTTCCGTCTTGGATTTGCGCGCACGCGCCGCCAGGCACGCCAGCTGGTGCTGCACCGCCACATCGTGGTCAACGGCATCGTCGTGAACATCCCGTCGTTTGCGTTGCGTGCGGGAGATGTCGTGAGCATTCGTCCAAAGTCGCGCGACCTTGTCGCCATCCAGGACTCGCTGGCCAACTCCAACCGCAAGAAGTACAACTGGCTTGAAGTGGATCGCAAACTGCTTACCGGCAAGTTCCTGAGCGCGCCTGAAGTGGAAGAAATTCCTGAAAATATCAATGTACAGCTCATCGTCGAGCTCTACTCGAAGTAATCCTGGCCGTTTCTCACAGCGTCCATCCAAACTGTTACCATACCCCCGTATTATAATATGAGCACTACGAATCTCCAGATGCCGGACAGCCTCGTCATAGAGGAAAGTACCGATACTTTCGGACGATTTGTGTTACAACCCCTCGAACGTGGCTTTGGAGTAACCATAGGCAACTCATTTCGCCGTGTGCTTCTTTCGTCGCTTCCAGGAAATGCAATCACGGCCATCAAGATCGGTGGCGTGAAACATGAATTCTCCAGTATCCCGGGGGTTGCCGAAGACGTCTACGACATCATCCTCAACCTGAAAGGTGTCCGCTTCAAGCAGCTTGAGCAAAGTTCCGGCGTGATCAACGTGAGCAAGAAAGGTCCAGGCGTACTCACTGCCGACGACATCGCAAACGCCACCTCCGAATACACCATTCTGAACACGGATCATATCATCGCTACCCTGTCTGACGATTCCACCGTCGAAATGGAGTTGCGGATTGGCCGCGGAAAAGGTTACGTGACTAGCGAAGAGCACACCAACGAAGAAGAGACCGACATCGATCTCATCCCCGTCGACGCGATTTTCACACCGATCAAGAAAGTGAAGTACACGATCGAGAACGTGCGCGTCGGTCAGCGTACCGACTACGAGAAGGTGATTCTAGAAGTTGAGACCGACGGATCTGTGAATCCAAAGGAGGCGTTGACGATTGCAGGCAAGATCCTGAAAGATCACATCGAGAAGTTCATCACCGAGAAAATCAACGAGCCGTTCGTTCAGGAAGACGGCGAAGTCGATGCCGAGAAGCTTCGTGTGGCTTCACTGCTGCGCACCTCCATCGAAGAGTTGAATCTCAGCGTGCGTGCATACAACTGCCTTAAGTCAGCCAATATCCTGACGATTGGCGAGCTTGTGTCGAAGGAAGAAGCAGAGCTGTTGAAGTTCCGCAACTTCGGCAAGAAGTCGTTGGCCGAACTGCAGGAAGTAGTCGATGAGAAGAACCTGCAATTTGGCATGGATATCTCAAAATATCTTGATAAATAATTTTACGTTTTAGCTGCAAGGAATAACATAAGCCATGCGTCACCAACTCAAAGGCAAGAAGCTCAATCGGACAGCTTCGCACCGTAACGCGACACTCCGGTCATTGTCGATCGCCCTCATCAAGAATGAGCGCATCGTCACCACGACGACAAAGGCGAAGGAGCTTCGTCGCATTATCGAGCCGATCATCACCCGCGCCAAAGAAGATACTACGCACAACCGTCGCGAAGTGTTTTCCTTTTTGCACGACAACAAATCCACCAGCAAACTCTTCGACGAAATTGCACCCAAGTGTGCATCCCGTCCAGGCGGCTACACACGTGTGATCAAGCTGGGCACGCGTCAGGGTGACGGTGCCGAGATAGCGGTCATCGAACTGGTCGACTACAACGACGTCAGACCAGACACAGCCGGTGCCAAGAAGAAGAAACGTACCCGCCGTGCCGGTGGCAAGGCGAAAACGGAGGCAGCACCCGTCGCCGCTCCGGCATCGGTCGCCGAAGAGGTTGTCGAGAAGGCAACCGAAGTCGTCGAGGAGGTGAAGGAGGCCGTGGCCGAAACTGTTGAAGCCGTCGCCGAGACAGTCGATGAAGTCGTCGAGGCTGTCGAGGACAAGGTGGAAGAAGTGGCCGGCGCTGCCGAAGACTCTACCGAAGCCACCGAAGAATCAACCGATTCGGAAGAGAAGAAGGACAACTAAGCTTCACTTCCCAGAACATGTTGGAAGCCATCCGGGTACTACTCGGATGGCTTTTCCTTTTTTATGCCCACAAAACGCACGACGGATCCAAATCCGTTGTGATAGACCCCTTCGTGGAGTTCAATGGTCACATTCTCGATGTACGAAAACTCGATATCGTTGAAGGCTTTGGTGACTTCGTCGACGCTGTACAGCATTTCGGGGTCGGAAGGACCACCGATATATGGATTGGCTTTCTGAAATTCCAGATTATCGATGCTGAACGCCTCCATGATGATGGTTCCGCCGGGCTTCAGGCACTGCTGAATGGACTTATGGAAGTGATCCTTAATGAAACGGGGAAAGTGTGCATAGATGAGGGCGACGGCGTCGTACTGTTCTGAGCCATAATCAAAGTCGGTTGCCGACAAGAGCTGGTAATCCAGTTTTATGCCAGTCCTTTGAGCCAGCATTTCGGCTTTCAGGCGTCCTGCTGTGCTGATGTCGAATGCCACGGCGTCCCAGCCCAGTGAAGCAGCGTAAACGGCATTTCTGCCTTCCCCTTCGGCCGGGAAAAGGATTCTTCCCGGTTTCAGGGATGGCAATTGTTCGGCCAGGAATGCATTTGGTCCTTCGCCGTAGGCAAAAGCTTCCTTGCTGTAACGGTCGTCCCAGAATTGTTTCGACATGGCGTGAGAGATGATTAGTGAAAATGGAGGAATGTACTGAAAAAGGTGGCCAATGGCATTGAACAGTGGGCATTGAGCATTGGGCATTGGACATTGGACATTGGTCATGGGTGTGCCATCCCGTCCCGGCGCCGTTGTTCTTTTTCTTGCTCTTGCTCTTGTTCTTGTTCTTGTGTCTCGCGTCTCGTCTTGTTCAAATAATAGTTGCGCGGTGGGGCGGCGGGTGCGTATATTGGGAGCCGCCGTGGAGCGATCCGTGGCGGGCCTTGAAAAAATGTTTTCGGAATTTGCCCTCGGGTGTTGCCCGGGGCCTAAAAACTCCGTATCATTGTTATCTGCGCCCGAAACGGCGCAGCTTGTTCCTTGAAGAAACTGAACCATCAGCATATCGCATAGCGGGTCCGGCGCGCCATTTTAGGATGAGCGCGGCCGAGACCGAAAGGACCGACGATACGGGCCGGGGCGCTCTCTACGGATTTTTGACAGAAGTTAGAACATACAACGGAGAGTTTGATCCTGGCTCAGGACGAACGCTGGCGGCGGGCTTAACACATGCAAGTCGCAGGGCAAGCCGGGGCAACCCGGCCTAGACTGGCGCACGGGTGAGTAACACGTAGGCAACCTGCCACCGGGAGGGGGACAACACGGCGAAAGCCGTGCTAATACCGCATAATGCAGCGCGGCCGCATGGCCAGCGCTGCCAAAGGGGAGACCTGCCCGGTGATGGGCCTGCGTCGCATTAGCTAGTTGGTGGGGTAACGGCCCACCAAGGCTTTGATGCGTAGCTGGTCTGAGAGGATGATCAGCCACACGGGGACTGAGACACGGCCCCGACTCCTACGGGAGGCAGCAG
>CAYZWQ010000142.1:2931-7646 GCA_964481355.1 uncultured Chitinophagales bacterium | reverse complement strand
TCGTTTCAAGATGGTGGCAAACATGTTCCAACCGAACACGACCCATATCGCTGCGATGGCGATGTCGATGGGCCACTCGAGCTCGGCATATTCCTTCGAAGAGGTCATACCAAGGGCCAATGTGACCGCTGCGGCCACGATAATGAGCTGCCATCCCCAGAAATGGATGCGACTGAGCACGTCACTGTACATCCTGGCTTTGAGCAGTCGCTGTAAAGAATAATATACACCCATGAAGATGCCGTTGCCCACGAAGGCAAAGATCACCGCATTGGTATGTATCGGTCTGATTCGGCCGAATGTGGTGTAAGCGAGGTCAAAGTTGAGAGCCGGGAAAACCAGCTGAAGTGCGATGATCAGACCGACGGTCATGCCAATCACACCCCAGAACACGGTTGCTATCGCGAAATCCCTGACAATCCTGTTGTCATATGAGAAGCGTTCGATGGCCATAGAGTTTAGGTTTCGGTTTTTGTAGCGGGTTTTTGTGTTTCGTTCGTTCTTTCCGTTCGTATCTCGTCGTCAAAAAGCATGCGCACGGCCGGTGTGTGCGTGTCGTCGTACTGACCCGACCGCACCGATATGATGAAGGCATACAGAAATCCAGATGCGACCAGCAGACTTACGCCAATCAAGAGAACCATCACCATCATGCCCCTGCCCTCCTCTCGGCGTCGGCGCTGACTTTAAGGCCGTAACGGTAGGCAATCCAGGTTCCGGTGAAGGTGGACAGTACCACGATGCTGATGCTCATGATGGGCATGAGGATGGCGGCGATCACAGGCGAGAGCGTTCCGCTCATGGCGAAGCTCAGACCGATCACGTTGTACACCAACGACACGCCAAATGCCAGGTTTACGATGCCGCGTCCATGGCGGGCGAATTTGATGAGCGTATCGAGCAAGGTCAGTTTCTTGCCGTCGAGGATGGCGTCGCATGCCGGTGAGAAGCGGTTGAGGTCGTCGGTTACGGCAATACCGGCATGGCTCTGCGCCAAAGCACCGGCATCGTTGAGACCATCGCCGACCATGATCCATCGCTCGCCAGATTGCTGCAGACGTTGCACATGCTCCATTTTTTCTTCGGGCGACTGGTTGAATTTCATGGCACTGGCCGAACCAAAGATGGGTTCAAGCCGGAGCGCCTCCCTCTCGTTGTCGCCACTGAGCAGCGCAAGCTTGAAGCGTTTGCCAAGTTTGGCCATCAACGATTCCAACCCATTGCGGTATTCCTGCCGCACTGTGAAGTAACCAACGACGTCGTCGCCGATGCGAACCCATATCGAGCCCTCGTTCTGCGTATCGGCGTTGGCACCTCCCGTGAAAGCGCGGTTGCCGACCTTCACTTGAAGGCCGTCGATTACGCCTTGAAGTCCCAATCCGGGAATCTCTTCAAACTGAACTGGCACGTGCCTGTCCGAGAAAGCCCACTTCCGGGCAATCAACCTTGAGTAGGGATGCGCAGACTGCACCACCAGCGAATAGACGGCACGTCGTTGGACGTCAACCAGCTCAACGCCATGCCAATCGAGCGTGGTGCGCTGGCTGTTCGTGATGGTGCCGGTTTTGTCGAAAATGATCCCCGTTGCTTCGGACAGGCGCTCCACAACTTGAGCACTGCGCAGGTATAGACCGTTGATTCCCATGATTCGAAGCATGTTGCCATGCGTGAACGTTGCTGCCAGAAGTAGTGCACACGGGCAGGCAATAATCAGCACGGCCGTGAAGGCATTCATGGCGCGCGTGGCATCGACCGGCATCCAGTATCCCAGCGATCCAAATGCCAGGATCAGGGTGATAGCCGTAAACCAACGGTTGATGCGTTCTACATACACGGTCTGGTCGGTGTTGGAGGAGCGCTTGAAGATCGGGTTGTTCCAGAGTCTTGTAAGGTAGCTTTGCTCCATGGGCCGGACGACCTCCATTTCGGCCATCGGACCATTCAGGCGTCCGCCTGCGTACACTCTGTCGCCCTGCTTTTGCTCAACTGGTACCGACTCTCCCGTAACGAAGCTGTAGTCGATCAGGGTGTCATCGCTCATGAGCACGGCGTCGGCTGGGATAAGCTCCTGATTTCTGATGATCAGCCTGTCGCCAACGGAAATATCAGCCACCGGAATGGCCTGTTCAGAGCCACCTCGCCTGGTCGTGACAGCAACGGGGAAATATGACTTGTAATCACGGTCGAACGACAGTTGCTGCCATGTTCTGTTCTGGAAGAATCTGCCGACAAGCATGAAGAAGACGATACCCGACATAGAGTCGAAGAATCCCGTTCCCGACCCGGTACCCAAATCCCAGATGCTCCTCAAGAAGGTGACCCCCACAGCCAATGCGATGGGCAAGTCAATGTTCAGGAACCGACCGCGCAATCCCTTCCATGCCGACACAAAAAATTCGCTGGCCGAATAAAACACGACCGGTATGCTCAGCAAGGCACTCAGGCCCATGAACAGCTGGTGCAGCTGCTGGTCCTGTGTGAATGCGCCTTCCGCGAAGTAGTCAGGGAGGCTGAGCATCATGATGTTGCCAAAACAAAAACCTGCGACACCGATCTTGTATAGAGCCGACCGGTTGTTTTTTGCATTGTCGTCCTTGGCGGTTTCGGCCTGTGTGAAACTGGGCTCATATCCTACCCTGGCCATCCATTCCACAACGTTTCGCATAGAGGTTTTGTCGGCGTCGAACTCGACGCTCACCTTGCGTGCAGGAAAGTTGACGGTGCTTCGCGTCACACCCGAATCGAGACGGTTCAGGTGTTCAAGCAGCCAAATGCACGAACTGCAGTGCATGACTGGAACAGATAGGGTGACATGCCTACGGTTGCCCTGCTTGAACTCATACAGCGGTGCGGCCAACTCGGGCTGATCCAGCCAGGCAAACTTCCCGCTCAGTGTCAATGTATCCGGCGATGAGCCTGGATTCTTATCGATCTGGTAATATGTGCACAGATCCGTCTCATTCAAAATACGATATACGGAACGGCAACCATCGCAACAAAACGACTTGTCGCCCTCTGTGATCACTCCTTCTTGGCAATCATCCCCACAGTGGAAACATTTGACCTCTTCAGCAATCATGCTTTCGGATCCGCGCTAGCCTCTTCTTCTAGCTGAGCATTCTCGAACTGAAGCAGTTTGGGAAACAAAATGTTGTTCTCCAAATAGATATGTTCGACCAGGTCATACTCGAATTCATTTAGCACGGCTAGACACAGCCTAATCTGTACGCAGGCATCGTCGGGTGCGGTGTAATTGTTCGTCAGCTTTCTGATTTGCGACATGGTGTCGGTATATTGACGATGCTCCCTGCGCATCTGCTGAATCACGCTGTTCAGCAACGGCATACTTTGAACCGACTCCGACATGCGTTGTTTGATGTACGGGAAAAGCACGAACTCCTCCTTGCGCAGGTGGCTCGACAAATCGTCAACCAGGCGTTGAAATAGCCCGCTTACAGCCTGCAGCTCCTGCTTCATGGAACTTTCCATCTCTCGAACACGTGCCAGCTGGGCAGCCAATATAGGACCTAGACTTCTCACTTGGGCGTGATACCGACCTGTGATGAACTCGGTGAGGCACGGCGGGTCGAGTTCATTGAATGATATGTGTTGGTAAGGGATCATGGCGGTATTTTAGGTTACGCACCAATATCACTTTAAAGACAAGTAGTTAGCAATGACCGCAATCAACGTGAAACATGACATATATCATGTTTTTAGCAGTATCCAAATGGATATTCATTGATCGCATCCTTCAAGTTCAGTACCTTAAGACATCATAGGTAAGGTCAGTAGTTACGCATTCTCATGCCGAAACCAGCGTTAGCACACCCCCAATGTCAGCACTGCGAGTCTAGACACAAGTCTATATTCTGTGACCTACATACTGAGGAGTTAGCAGAGCTCGAATATGCCAAAGGTTGCACGACCTACAAAAAAGGTCAGCTGATTTTTGGAGAACACGGGTGGCCATTGGGTCTGTACTGCATCAATTCCGGAAAGGTTAAACTTTCGCAGTCTGGCGCCGACGGCAAAGATCAGATTATCCGACTTGCCAAGGACGGCGACGTGCTTGGATACCGCGCGCTTTTGAGCGGCGACCGATACAGCAACTCCGCAACCGCCTTGGATGATTCAAACATCTGCTTCATTCCCAAGGAGGTTTTTTTCAAGCTGATCGAGAAAAACGCCTCCCTATCGCTGCAGGTGATGAGAATGCTCAGTGAGAACCTGAAAAATGCCCAACAACGCATCACCGACATGGCTCAGAAGCCGGTGCGCGAGCGTCTTGCCGAGGCTCTTCTGTTTCTGAAGGAAACGTACGGGTTTGAGGACGACGGTGTGACCTTGAACGTGCCCGTTTCGCGCGAAGACCTTGCAAATATGGCCGGAACCGCCACTGAGACCACCATCCGCCTGCTTTCAGATTACAAGCAGGAAGGCATGCTGGAGCTCCCCGGAAGAAAGATCAAGATCACTAATTTGCCGAAGCTGGTAAAAGTCGCCAACATCCACGACTAAGCCCACGGGTCGAACAAAATCTTGATGGCCCTCTTTTGACGCAATAGTTCAACGGCCTGATTGTAATTCCGGAACGACATTTTCTCCGAAACAAGAGGCGCAAGTTTTAACGTGCCGTCAATGATCATTTGCAGTGAAGTCTCGGCCGCCTTTTTGTTGTGGTCGGCATAGCCCATCAGTATGAGCCCGGGTCC
>CAYZWQ010000142.1:0-2921 GCA_964481355.1 uncultured Chitinophagales bacterium | reverse complement strand
CTTGTGAACCTTACCTCTTCCCTGAGTACCCCGAATAGGGCGACGGCGCGTTTTGTGCGCTCCATCAGATACTCGATCGACACGGGCAAGCCGGTCATGTCGATCGAATCGTCCATGGCCCCTTCTGATCGGGAAGCGGGCCACTCGTCGTGGGTCGGGTCAAGAACCAGGTGCGCACCCAAATCGTGGGCGAGTTCTCTGCGTTCGGCCATGGGGTCGATGCCGACCACCTCGGCTGCTCCGTGAGCACGAGCCATCTGAACACCCAACAGACCGGCAGGTCCCAGGCCTGATATTCCCACCCGGCGTCCCTTCACTCCCCCGAGCATGGCAAGCTGCTGAAAGGAAACCTCGACGCACATGGCGAGTTCGAGGGAGGCGATCTCTTCGTCCTTAAGATAACGGGGTACCTTTAACAGGTCATCTTCATGGAAGGTGTTGTACTGAGCGTAAAATCCTTGGCGTGGCTTGCCCGTGTCGCGCCATGCAGCCACGCGGTCGCCAACTTTCAATTGGGACACCCCTTGACCAAGTTCGGCTACTTCGCCGACCGCCTCATGACCCGGCTGCCCCAACAAGTAGGGATACTCGAGCTTCATGCCTGGGAACATGGGCTTACCTCCAAGAATGTGCATGTCCCAATGCGGGCACGTGGTCACACCCGTCACTTTTACCAGAACCTCTCCAACGCCCGGTTTGGGGGTGTCGGTGTCGGTCCAAATCGCACGACCGGGTTCAACTATTTGCAGAATTTTCATTTTCGTGGGCATTTTGGTATTACTAGCGTGATGTGGGCCAATCTAATACGACTCCAAGGACAGGCTGCTGTTTCGACTCGATCAAGTTCCATGCCTCGGCAGCCTCTTCTGCAGGGAACCGATGTGTTATGAGTTTGACGGTGTCTAACTTGCCCGAGGCGATCCATTGCATGGTCTCCTCCATACGTTGGGCGGTTGCCCCCGAAACCAGGTCGAACGATATTTCATAGTTGCGAAAATCCTGCAAGGCCGTTTGAATGTTTATCTCGCCCGACGGTTTGTAAAATCCGGCTACCACGATATGACTGTTCCTGTTCATTCGGTGCAGCCATGCATACATTGCTTGTACACTGCCGACCGTTTCAACAACCACCTGCACCTTTCCCAGACCTAGCGTGTCATATGCCGATGTGCCGTAGTCGACGGGTCCCTTTATGATGTGTGCATAACTGGCGGCCTTGGACAGACGGTCGTCATGTTTTCCGACCATCACCACCTTTGCGCCCCTCTGATTCAGCGTCTGAGCCGCCCATTGGCCCACAAGCCCGTCACCGATAACAACGGCAACTTCTCCGGGACGGATCTGGGGGCGTGAGCCACAGTTGTAGCCAACTTGTGTGAGCACCAAACCAGAAACCGCAATAGGATCGACCCCGGCTGGAATTTTCATGACCGCACCCTTGTCGCACACCGATGGGCTTACGTGTCCGGCAAACCGGTTATCGAACATGCCGGTAACCTTACTCATTGAGGCAAATACCATCTCACCAACGCTGAAACCAGTGACATTTGCACCCAACGACAGGATTTTTCCGACTTTTTGGTAGCCGGCAATCATCGGGAAGGGCATCGGGTCGCCTAGTTGCCAAGCTTCGTCGCCCGACAGGCGCTCGCCTCGCAAAAAAGACCCCTCCGTGCCGTTGCTGATCCACGAGTGGTGTATGTCGATGACAATGTCGTCGTCGCCTGGATCGGGGGACACAACATCCATCCAACGCACCATGTTTGGCGCGGTGAAAACTACAGCTTTTGATCGCATGAAATACTTTGGTTCGAGAACATGATATTACCGTAAAATGCCACTTCTGGCTCTAAGGTTCAAGCGTTTAATATATGATTCGTTAAATTGCCTCAATCATTATACCAGGAAAACTTACTCGAGATTTCACCATGAGGCCGCCAAAGGGTTCATTTCAAGATAAGCTCCATACGATTATCTACGAGGCCGATACAAAGGCCGGAAAACTTTTCGACCAGGTGTTGTTGGTTGCCATCACCGGCAGCTTGATCGTCGTCATGCTCGACACGGTCGAATCGATTCACCGGACCCATGGCGACTTGCTCTACGGACTTGAGTGGTTTTTTACCATCTTGTTCACTGTTGAGTACATCGGCCGGATCATTGCAGTGACACATCCACGGAAATACATCTTTAGCTTTTACGGCATCGTAGATCTATTATCGATCATTCCAACGTATCTGAGTATTTTTTTGCCGGGATCTCAGTATTTGATGTCGGTACGAGCCTTGAGGCTGATACGCATTTTTCGGGTGCTAAAACTGACGCGGTATTTGGGAGAGGCCGCAGAACTGCGTAAGGCACTCAGGATGAGCCGGCCGAAAATTACGGTGTTCCTTGTTGTTGTCTTGACCGTGACCATCATCAACGGTACGCTGATGTATTTGATCGAAGGACCTACCAACGGCTTCACGAGCATCCCAAAAGCCATCTATTGGGCGATCGTGACGCTGACGACCGTGGGTTATGGCGACATTTCGCCGCAGACTCCGTTATGCCAGCTCATCGCCTCCATGATCATGATTTTGGGGTATGGCATCATTGCGATACCAACGGGCATTGTGACCAGCGAGATTGCCAAAATGCAGCAAAAAACCCCGACCAATACCCAGGCATGCCCAAGCTGCAGCCGAGAAGGCCACGCCGACGACGCCCTGTACTGCAAGTACTGCGGGGAGAAGTTGTAACAAGTGCAAGAGCAAGAGCAAGAACAAGAACAAGAGCAAGAACAAGAGCAGGAGTATACTTTATCAAACAGAATATTTTTATCCAAAACCAAACAAATGCTTGACATGAATACCTGATAACTTGCGGGTCCGAAGTTCGGCTTACCGAACATCTTCACCTAACCCCAAATCTTCCCT
>CAYZWQ010000141.1:0-7684 GCA_964481355.1 uncultured Chitinophagales bacterium | reverse complement strand
ATTCGCTGGCGATGATCACCCACATGTCGATGTTTTCGCGCTGCATCAAGCTCGGCACGAGGTTGTTCAGTCTGTCATAGAGCCATTTGTCGCGCAGTTCGGCCTGCTCCCGCAATGGCAAGACTTCGGGCAGCATGGGCTGGGCAACGGATATGCCGTTAAGGGCCACTGCGACGAACATGGATAGGATTAAAGATTTCTTCATACACCCGAGAAAGTTAAAAATGAGGCCTTTTTTGAGGCATTATACTCCAAATATCCAAAATTGTATCAAATAAGCCCATGCTCAGCGTGCATTGATGCTTTTTTTATTTCGATGAAACAATTAACCTATCAGGACATTAACCTGCTGATGGCCAAATCACTACTGAAGTAATGCGTACGTTTTTTATCTTTGTCATGTGCGTCTGTATTCCCCTTATCGTGGGGGAGTTTATGGAGCATTTTGTCATGGATGGAGTGTACGGTTGGTACAGCACATTGCCCAAGCCGCCCTTTTCTCCACTTCCCGACGTCATCAGGCCAATCTGGACATTCCTCTTTGTGCTGATGGGGGTGTCATTTTTCTTCGTTTACATGTCGGGCGACAGCCCAGAGCGGCGTAAGGCAATCCATTTGTACTTCATTCAGATGGCTCTTTTTGTCGCTGGGAATATCATGTTCTTCCGATACGAGATGATCGGTTGGTCAATGATCGAGATGTATCTGACTTGGATTTACATAGCGAGGATGCTGTTTGCGTTTCGTTTGGTGCACTACCTTGCCACTATACTGCAGCTACCCTACATGATTGTCATCAGCTTCATACAGGTTGTTTCAGCGACGATTTGGTACCAAAATAACTGGATGCAATAAGGCTTACTCTCGATACGCCTCCTCAATTTGTTCAAGGCGGCGGTCGATTTCCGATCTGGGGATCCATTGACCCCTCACCATGACGCCTTCCATCGCTTTCAGGTGGCCAAGGTCTTCAAGGGGGTTGCCAGGCAAAAGGAGCAGGTCGGCCCTGTGTCCGGGTGCTACCACACCAAACTGATCCTGCGACTTGAAATAGCTTCCCACGTTGAATGTGCCTGATCGCAGAATGTCGTAATTGCTGAGCCCAGCCTTCGACATGGATTTCAGCTCCCTGTGGATCGAAAACCCCGGCACGCTGTACACTTGGGGCGCGTCGGTGCCCATGAGGATCTTCACGCCGGCATCCTGCAAGCCCTTGAGCAGCTTGTCGCGGTTGCTAGCATGCAGCCTGGCGAAGGGTCCGCTGTGCAAATAGCTGTTCGAGATGTTATTCAGATAGGTGTCCCAGCTGTTGATGACCGCTTTTGGCATGTATTTCACCTCATCATAAGATTTCAACTCGACTTGATCGGCTGCACCGATGAGCGTCTCCCACAGCGCCTGCGTCGGTATCACCCAAATATCATGCTCCTTGCTCAACGCGATGGCCTCTGCCAATTTCGATTCATTCACCGGCGCATTCATGCCGCTTGCATAGGCCATGTAGCCGTCAAGGTGGTCGATGGTCTGCTGACCCAGCTTGATGGCATTTTCGAGGCCGACCTCTTCGGGGATGTGTCCGGCAAAGGGAATGCCCAATTCGTTCGCAGTCTTGGCCATCGCCGTAAATTCTTCAAGCGTAAGCCCAGGGTGAACCTTGAGCAAATCCCATCCCTCCGCAACTTGCTGTTTCACGCGAGCTGTTGCCTCTTCGGGCGAATTCACCGTGCCACCGCTGAAACTGGGTCCTGCTAAGTACAGGTTCGGACCCATCAGCTCGCCACGGTTAATACGATGCTTCAAATCCAGCTGGTTCGGGTACCCGAGCATCCCCCGTACCGTGGTGATGCCACCGGCCAAATAAAGGAACAGCACATCTTCGACGTACCTTGCCGGAAGAGTGCCGCCTTGGGTAGGGGGAACGTGCCCGTGCATTTCGGCCAATCCGGGAAGGAGATACTTACCGGAGGCATTTATCCTGGTGGCTTCTGCCGGGTACATTCGGATCCCGGTAGGGTGTATCGATTCGATGCGGTCGCCAACAACTACGACATCCATCCCCGGCAGCAAACGATCGGAGTCCATGGGGATGACGGTTGCATTTACAAAAACAGTCGTTGTTTGGGCTTGAGCGGCCATGCTAAAGGCAAAAAAGATGAGAGTGATGAGTCCTCTCGAGATATTGTCAGCCATGGTGTGTTGTCTATGAGTTGACTGGAAACTGCGAATCGGCAAAATAGCAAATGAATGTTTGTAGATTTCGGTTCATTGGCGAACGTGGCGCAGTTGGATGGACGAGGTGCCAAAAAATGAAACGATTTAATAACATCTTCGTATTCGTACGTATACTTGCTGCATATCACAACATTTCGAAGACATCATGACGACACGATTGCTCCTTTCCGCTGCCTCTGTGGTAATGTTACTCCTGGGTGCGTTCACTTCTGAGTCATTCGCGCAGCGAGGATGGTACTTGGGGGGTAAATTCGGCTACGACCGACTTCAGTTCGACAAGGCCGACGAGCATCGCAACGGCAACAACTATGAACTTGATTTCGGGTACAACTTCAACGACTCTTTCGGAACCTATTTCACTGTAGGGGGGTCGATTTTTGACGGCGGCGACTCCAGGATGGGATTTATTGAGGTCGGTCCGAGAGTCGTCTTATGGAAAGGCCCGAAATTTCAGCCCTACATCGACCTGATGGCCAGGGCTGCAACCATCGACAACGGCGCCTTTAACTTTTCGCAGTCGGGGTTTGGAGCATCGGGGACAATAGGTGCGCATTATTTCCTAAATTATGCAATAGCAATTAATGGTTCGGCATCGGTGAGTAGAGTAAATTTCAATAACGTCACGTTCGGAGGGATCAAAGTTGAGGGCCTCGACGACATGGCAACGAGTGCTCGGTTTCGGTTAGGCCTATCCTTTTTCTTCCGATAGTTCTTTCACTGACGGTAAAAACGGAGGTCTCCATGAAAAAGGTGATTTTTTGGGGTGTGCTACTTACACTCGCGCTGTTTTTGGCATTTGCTACCTCAGTAGCAGCACAGAAGGGCTTCGTCGCAAGTGCAAGTTTGGCGAGCACGGGCGTGGCTTTCGACGACGACAACATCGACAACGAGAATGGCTTCGGTCTACATCTCGACTTGGGTTACAATTTCAACCCACGCGTCGGGCTATTCCTGGGTATTGGTGGCTTTGCGTTGGACGACGACAACGAAACACTCAGCTATCTTGATATTGGTCCACGGTTCTACCCACTTGCATCCAGGGGGGTAAAACCATACATCGACGTAGTATTCACCGGTTCTGTGTTCGAGCAGGATGTTGATGGTGTCGATTTCGTGCGAAGTGGCGGAGGATTGGGTGGTGGTGTGGGAGTGCACTACTTTGTGCAGCGCAGACTGGCACTGAATTTGGGGATTACCCTGTCACGCATGAATTATAACGAGTTGAAGGTCAACGACGTAGTTGTGGACGAAGACGACATGCGCACATGGAATTCCCGCATCAAAGCCGGTGTTGCCTATTATTTCTAACCACAATCACCGTCCATGATCTGGAAACTTCTGTCTGTTCCTCCTCACGATTTTTATCTGAGCCTTGACATCAATGAGTACTTCGACCACGAGCACCAGCCCGACCTGATATTCGACCAGGGTTTCACCCGGCCGATACCTGTAGGCGACCATGACGTGGTCATCACTGTCCATTTCAACGGAGACGTGGAGCAGCCGGAGTTTTCGGTCACAACGACCGATAGTTTATCCGAATCGGAGCGCGAAGCGGCCGACCGGTCGCTTCGCCGTATTTTGGGATTGGATTTGGATGTGCGCCCGCTCTATGACCAGGCAGGAGATGACCCTGTTTTGGGTCCCATGCTGAAGGAGTACTACGGTCACAAGCGGGTCTCTCGTGCCAACTTTTTCGAGGATGCCACCAACCGCATCATACAGACGCAGATATCGCACAAACCGACGGCACGAAAAATGGTGTACAATGTAAGGGAGGCCTATGGAGCCAGGCTCATGTACAACGGACAGCCACTCGCGGCATGGCCGCGTCCAAAGGACCTGCTTGGCGCCGATCCGGTCAAAATGAAGCAATACGGCCTTTCGGAGCGCAAGGGTGAGTACATCGTAGGACTCGCTCACGACGTCGTATCAGGCAACCTCGACATAGATCGCCTAGAGGGATCAGATCCAGACGATTTTTATGAAACGGTGACAAAAATTCGCGGTATCGGTCCCACCACGGCACAGGACCTCTTGCATTACAGAAGCCGCACGGACGGATTCTTCCCAAGCAAGATGGACAAAGGAGAGGAAAGGGGCCTGCGACGGTGGATCATCCTCAGCTATGGCGGGGACCCGAACCACACCACCGAAGCCGATTTTCAGGAGATGATCCGCAACTGGAAAGGCTACGAGGCATGTGCGATTGAGTTCATGTTCCTCAATTGGGTGGTATCGGAAAGACGTAGGACGTAGGACGTAAGACGTAGGAAAGAAGAAGGACATAGGACGTAGGACGTACGAAAGAAGAAAGAAGAAGGAGGTAAGAAGAGTGAGATGCGTAGGTCCCTCGTTTCGCACGGGATGACAGCGGCATGGAATGATCCCTACGGGATAGGTCCCTCGCTTCGCACGGGATGACAGCGGCATATTTAAATTGAGAATAGATGCCTACGGCATAGTCTCGGTCTCGCGTCTTGATTCTCGCCCCTCGCCCCTTGCTCTTGTTCTTGCTCTTGCTCTTGTTCTCGCTTATCATATAGCATGAAGTTTTCTCATCTGCACAGCCATACCCAGTTTTCGTTGCTCGACGGGGCGGCCAACATCAAGAGCTTGATTAAGAAGGCGGCAAAGGAACAGATGCCGGCCATTGCCATCACCGATCACGGCAACATGTTCGGTGTGCCGGCGTTCGTGAACGAGGCACAGAAAAATGGCGTAAAGCCCATCATCGGGTGCGAGTTTTATGTCACGCCGGTCACGATGTCCGACCGCGAGAACAAAGAACGCTACCACCAGGTGTTGCTTGCAAAGAACATGACCGGCTACCGCAATCTGGTGAAGCTGTGCTCGATGGGCTATACCGACGGGCTCTATTACAAGCCCCGCATTGACAAAGACGTGCTCAGGGCCCATTCGGAGGGCTTGATTGCGACCACGTGCTGTCTTGCATCGGAGGTGAATCAAACACTAGTGAAGGAAGGGGAGGATGCCGCCCGAGAGATCTTCGAGTGGTATCTCGATGTGTTCGGCGAAGACTATTACATCGAATTGCAACGTCATGGCCTTCGCGATCAGGATTTCTGCAATAATGTTCTCCTTAAATGGGCCAAAGAATACAAGGTGAAGGTCATTGCCACCAACGACTCGCATTACGTTGAAAAGGAAGACAGCGAAGCCCACGACGTGTTGCTTGCCCTGCAGACCAACGCCGACCTGAACGATCCGAATCGCTTTCGGTTCACTGACGACTACAACCAGCTCAACCCGGAGTTCTACCTCAAGACTCCCGACGAAATGGCGGCGCTGTTTCACGATGTGCCCGAATCGATCGACAACACGAGTGAGATTGCCGATAAGGTCGAAAACTTCAGCATCAATTCGGACCTGCTGCTACCAAGCTTCCGCGTGCCCGTCGGTTTCGGCGACATGGACGACTACCTGCGTCATCTCACTTACGAGGGCGCGCGCAAAAGATACGGTGAGCTGAGCGCCGAAGTGACCGAGCGCATCGACATGGAGTTGTCCATCATCAAAAAGATGGGTTTCGCAGGATACTTTCTCATCGTGCAAGGATTTACCACCGAGGCGCGTAACCGAGGGGTGTTCGTTGGACCCGGACGAGGGTCCGCCGCCGGTAGCATCGTGGCCTATTGCACGGGAATCATCAACATTGATCCATTGCGGTACGGATTGCTGTTCGAGCGATTCCTGAATCCCGAGCGAGTGTCCCCGCCCGATATCGACATCGACTTCGACGATGTGGGTCGACAGGCGGTGATCGACTACGTGGTCGAAACCTATGGCAGGGAAAACGTCGCGCAGATTGTGACCTACGGCACCATGAAGGCCAAGACGGCCATCCGCGACGTGGGAAGGGCGATGGGCATCCCCTTGAGCGAGGTGAACCGCATCACCAAGCTCTTTCCGGAAAAGGTTGGCGTCGACACCTTCGACACGGTTTTGGATGCGGACAAGAATCCGGAGACCTGCGAAGAAATCAAGATGCTCTTCGATTCGCCCGATCCGATGGTGCGCAAGATGATGCAATTCGCCAGGACCTTGGAGGGCTCGGCGCGTCAGACGGGCATCCACGCGGCTGGCGTAATCATCGCCCCGGGTCCCGTGTCGGAATATGTGCCCGTGGCGCTCAGCAAGGAGAAAGACATCATCACCCAGTACGACGGACCCATGTCCGAAATGTGCGGACTGTTGAAGATGGATTTCCTGGGGCTGCGTACGCTGTCGATTTTGAAGACGGCCATCAGGTATGTCGAGGAGCACCACGGTGTCCACATCGACCTCGACACGATGCCACTCGACGACCCGGCCACCTTCGAGCTGTACCAGCGCGGCGACACGGTTGCCACCTTCCAGTTTGAGAGCGACGGCATGCGCAAGTACCTCAAGGAGCTCAAGCCGACCAACATCGACGACTTGATCGCCATGAATGCCTTATACCGTCCGGGTCCGATGCAGTTCATTCCCCAGTACATCGACTGCAAACATGGACGCAAGCAGGTGGAATACCCCGATCCCATGCTTGAGGAGGTGCTGGCGCCGACGTTTGGGATCATGGTGTACCAGGAGCAGATCATGCAGGTGGCCCAGATCATGGGCGGATACACCTTGGGAGAAGCCGACATCCTTCGTCGCGCCATGGGCAAGAAAAAGGTGGAGGAGATGGAGAAGCAGCGCGCCATCTTTACGGAGAGAGCGACCAAATTGGGAGTGAACGATAAAGTGGCCGTCGAGGTCTTTGACAAGATGGCCTACTTCGCCGGTTACGGATTCAACAAGTCGCATTCGGCTGCCTATTCGGTGCTTGCCTATCAGACTGCGTATTTTAAGGCCAACTATGCCGCTGAGTACATGGCATCGGTGCTCACTCATAACATGGGAGACATCAAGAAGGTGTCGCAGTTTATCGAGGAGTGCCGATACTTGGGGATTTCAGTCCAGCCGCCGAATGTGAACACGGGGGCCGGTCAGTTTGTGGTTCGCGACGGAAGCATCCAGTACGGACTTGAAGCTGTGAAGGGTGTCGGATCGGCTGCGGTAGAGCATCTGGTGAAGGAACGCAACGAGCGAGGCGTGTTTTTGAGCTTCTTTGACTTCGTGTCGCGGATGGACCTACGCAGCTGCAACCGAAAAACCCTGGAAAGCTTGATCGAGGCGGGCGCATTCGACTGTCTGCATCCAAGCCGTGCCGTGCTTTGGGAGAGCCTCGATGATGCACTCACCTACGCGCAACGCAAGCAGGCCGATGCCGGATTGAACCAGTTCAGCCTCTTCGGGGGAGGTGCGCCGGGGTCCGACCTTCAGGAACCAAGGCTCAAGGAGGCGCGTCCGTGGACCAACATGGAAAAGCTCAAAAAAGAACGTGAACTCATCGGATTTTATCTGAGCGGACACCCACTAGACAAATACAGGGACGATATCGAGCTGT
>CAYZWQ010000140.1:0-7707 GCA_964481355.1 uncultured Chitinophagales bacterium | reverse complement strand
ATCTGTACCACTGGACGCATGCCGAGCTCTTCGATCCGACCCACCCCGAGTTTGATCCACTGATTGCCAGCAAGGAAGGCTACCTGAACATGCCGTTCTTCATCATCCGTCAGGTGATCTACTTTGCGATCTGGGGATTTCTTGGATGGAGGGTCTACAAAAATTCCGTCTCCATCGAAACGACGGGCGACTGGGGCTATGACACCGCGCAGCGCAAGGTGAGCGCTCCCGGCATCCTGCTGTTCAGCCTCACATGTGCTTTTGCCGCGTTCGACTGGCTGATGTCGCTCGATCCACACTGGTTCTCGACCATGTTCGGCGTATACTATTTCGCGATGAACTTCCAGGCATTCTTCCCCGCCATGATCCTCATGACCATGTATCTGCACAGGAAGGGAATGCTCACAAATACGATCGGTCTGTCGCATTTGAACGACATGGGCAAGCTGACGTTCGGATTCACCGTGTTCTACGCTTACATCGCCTTCAGCCAGTTCTTCCTCATCTACTACGCGAACATCCCTGAAGAAACCTTGTGGTTTTACCATCGAATGGAAGGCAGCTGGATCTACGTGATGTACTCGCTGCTGATTGCACGATTCATCATACCGTTTATCGTGCTTCTGCCGATGAACAGCAAGCGCAACATGAAGGTGCTGCGTTTCATGTCGATCTGGATATTGGTCATGCACTTCATCGAACTGTACTGGGTTGTGATGCCAACGTTGCATAAAGAAGGAGTGGTCATCAACTGGATGGATGTCACGTCCTTCGTAGGTTTGGGAGGCATCTTCCTGTATCTGTTCTTCAACCGCTTCAGCAAACAGGCGATGATTCCGGTAAATGACCCGAAACTTGCCGAATCGCTGAACAAGCACTGATCGCACCACCACACTATTGTAATCAACCATGAAAAAAGACGATCTGCACATTCGCAAGGTTAACGACGACGAGATGCAGCTCTCAGGAGCAAGCCAGGAGTTCGTGCTGTCGGTTGAAAAGGGCGTCACAGACGATGTCCTCGATATTAAGATGCTCACCTTCTGGTCCATCATCACGATTGCGTTCATGCTTGCAATGGCATACAGTGGCTACAGGATCTACAAATTCTACGGCTTCCAAAGCAGAGTTGAGCAGGCCATCTCCACCGAATACAAAGAGCTGCACCAAAAGCGTGCCGCTGATGCGCAACATCTTGATTCGTACGGAATGGTGGATGGTGAAGCAGGTGTTTACAGGATACCTATCAATGCTGCCATCGATCTGTATGTAACAGAACAAAAGGGCGGCAACTGATTCCATTTGTTCCGCAACATAGCCCTCGAGGCATATGAGTTCATCTATTTTCAGACTGGCAAGGCATGTGGGCACATGCCTTGTTCTTTTATCGTCAGTGGCCAACGTTTGGGCCCAAAGCGAACCGCGCGCGGTTCCCGAAGTACAGGCTCCGCTTGCCGGTGCCGAAATCGTGGAGAAATTGGGTGAAACGGTCCCGATCGACCAGATATGGCTGATTGACGAAAAAGGGGACTCTTCCCGTATCGGCGACTTGCTGCTTCCCGGTAAGCCGGCCATCTTGAACATGGGCTATTTTGACTGCCCGAAACTGTGCGGACTCGTGACGAACGCCCTTCTGGCTGGAATGAAACAAACCGCCTGGACACCCGGCGACGAATACCAGGTGTTGACCATCAGTCTCGACCCGAATGAGAAGCATGACCTCGCAGCCGAGAAGAAATCGAACTACTTGAAGAAATTTGACCGCAAGGGTGCCAATGAAGGATGGAGATTCCTGACAGGCACCGCCGCCAATGTGCAGGCATTGTCGCAGGCGACCGGTTTCGGCTTTGTGTGGGACGAATCAAGCGAGCAGTACATCCACGCCGCTGCAATTGTGGTGATCAGTCCGGACGGAGTCATCACCCGTTATTTGTACGGTGTCTCCTATCCCGAGATCCAATTGCGCAACGCCCTCTATGAAGCGGCCGACGGTAAAGTCGGCTCGACGTTGGACAAAATTGTCCTTTATTGCTTCGATTACGACCCACTTTCCAATTCCTACGTGCCCGTAGCCGTGAATATCATGAAACTTGGAGGCTTGGTTACCATGCTAGGTCTTGGTATATTTCTTGGTCTTTTTTGGCTCCGTGAACGCCGGACCAAACGCACATCTCAGTCCTTCAATTAAAGACACTATTTCTACCCGCAAGAGCATATGAACTCTGGTAACTTTCTATTGCCCCCGCAAAAATCGACGATTGCATCTGATGTAGATGCACTCTTCAATTTCATCAATCTGGTGAGCGCTGTGATCCTTATCGGCATCGTCATTGCGATGGTGTATTTCGTGTGGAAGTACAAGCGCAAATCAGACAATGACGTCACATCGTTGGTCGACCACAATACAACCCTTGAGGTCACATGGTCGGCCATTCCGCTTGTGTTGATCATATTCGTCTTCATGTGGGGTTTCAACGACTTCATGAAGATGCGCACCACTCCCGGCGATGCCTACGAAATCCACGTAACTGGCAAGTCATGGCTTTGGGAGTACACCTATGTGAACGGCGGTAAAGTGCTCAATGACTTGTATGTGCCAGCTGGGCGTCCGATCAAGCTTGTCATGACGTCGGCTGACGTTCTGCACTCCTTCTATGTGCCTGACTACCGTATCAAGCAGGACGTGGTTCCGGGCCGTTACACAACGGTTTGGTTCGAAGTGCTCGAACCTGGGGAGTCGACCATCTTCTGTACTGAATACTGTGGTCGCAGCCACTCCGACATGCTCGGGAAAGTGTATGCCCTAGAGCAGTCTGATTTTGATGAATGGCTCAAGAGTTCGGGTGGGCGCCCTGAAGACGTGCCGCTGGCCGAATGGGGGCAGCAATTGTACGCAAGCAGCGGCTGCCAGGCTTGCCATAGCATCGACGGAAGCGCGATTGTGGGTCCAAGCTTCCAGGGTGCATGGGAATCACAGCGGGCATTTGCCGACGGCAGCACCGGCGTTGTCGACGAAAACTATATCCGCGAGTCCATCACAAACCCCAATGCCAAATTGGTGCAGGGCTTCCAGCCAGTGATGCCTTCGTATGACGGCACGTTCTCCGACGACGATCTTAGCGCAATTATTGAATTCATCAAAAGCCTGAAATAAACCATGGCAAGTACTAAAACGGAACAAACGCTGACCGTTCGCCATTTTCCGGTGGACGAAAATCCGGCAAAGAACTACCTGAATGCCACCAAAGGCATCAAGTCGTGGCTGACCACAGTTGATCACAAGCGAATTGGTCTGATGTACCTCTTTTCGGTGATCTTCTTCTTCTTCATTGGAGGAATGTTGGCCATCACGCTTCGTCTGGAGCTGCTCACGCCTGCCAAGACCTTCATCGAAGCGGACACTTACAACAAGATCTTCACCCTTCACGGGGCTGTGATGGTCTTCCTGTTCATCATTCCGTCGATTCCGGCGGCGCTGGGCAACATGTTCCTGCCCATGATGATCGGTGCAAAGGATGTGGCCTTCCCCAGGCTTAACTTGGCCAGCTTCTACATCTACGCCTTCGGAGCGGCCTTCACGGTGTACTCCATCGCAGTAAACGGCATCGACACAGGCTGGACGTTCTACACCCCCTATTCAACACGCACGGATACGGCGGTCATAGCCATGACCTTCGGGGTGTTCATCATGGGCTTCTCGTCCATTCTGACGGGACTGAATTTCATCGTGACGCTCCACAAACTCCGTGCCCCCGGCATCACGTGGGGTCGGATGCCTCTGTTCAACTGGGCCCTTTATGCTACGTCCATCATACAGGTGCTTGCGACCCCTGTTTTGGCAATTACGCTCGCCCTTCTCATCATGGAGCGTACACTCGGAATTGGAATCTTTGATGCGGCACTCGGCGGCGATCCGGTACTGTTCCAGCACTTCTTCTGGTTTTACTCGCACCCGGCCGTTTACATCATGATCGTGCCGGCTTTCGGCATCATCTCCGAGCTAATCGCCGTGTTCTCGAAGCGTCGCCTGTTCGGCTACTGGTTCATCGCCCTATCATCGATGGCCATCGCCCTTCTGGGCTTCCTCGTATGGGGTCACCACATGTTCGTATCCGGACAGAGCACCCTATCGAGTGTTGTCTTCAGCTTCATCACCTTCTTCGTCGGAATCCCGACTGGCATCAAGATCTTCAACTGGCTTGCCACCATGTACAAGGGATCCATCGACATGAAAACCCCGATGTGGTACGCCCTTGTGTTCCTGTTCCAATTCACGATCGGTGGATTGACCGGCGTCATGGTCGGCGCTTTGTCGGTCGACGTACACCTTCACGACACGTACTATGTTGTGGCTCACTTTCACTACGTGATGATGGGCGGTACTGTCTTTGCATTCCTTGGTGGCCTTCACTATTGGTGGCCAAAAATTACTGGCAAGATGTACAAGGAAGGCATTGCAAAGGTTGCAGCTGCCATACTTTTTGTAGGTTTCAACATCACGTTCCTCCCGCAATTCGTTCTTGGTTCGCAGGGGATGCCACGTCGCTACTACAACTATGTGGAGCAGTTCACAACCCTGCACCAGCTTTCTACGGTCGGCACGTGGATCATGCTTGTCGGATTTGTGATTGTCGCCATCTATTTGGTTCAATCGCTTCTTAAAGGTGCCAAGGCACCATCCAATCCTTGGAATGCACGTTCCCTGGAGTGGATGACCTCTTGCCCGCCACCGACCGAGAACTTTGCATACACCCCCGTTGTGACTCATGGACCCTACGATTTCCACAAGCCAATTGCCGAATTTCAGCTTGGTTTGGCCGACTCGCATGGTCATGGACACCACGAAACCACCGACGTTGAAAACAAAACTACCGTGAGCCACTAAGCGCTTGCGTTCATGCATCCCATACTGACAAATACGATATACATCCATGTCGCACAGTACAACAGCTAATAACTCACACGTTCAGCACCACTTTGTGGACTCAGAGCAGCAGTTCGATTCCGCAAAGCTGGGAATGTGGCTATTTCTGGTTACAGAAATCCTCTTCTTCGGCGGGCTCTTCGTGGCTTACATCGTCTACCGGGCTTGGAACCCTGAATTGTTCATCAAGGCGTCGGTTGAGTTGAACACCCTGCTTGGAGCCGCCAATACGGCCGTGCTGATCTTCAGTTCCCTCACGATGGCCTTGTCTATTCGTGAGATCCAGCTGAACCGTGTGAACAGAAGCATCATGTACATGGCCATGACAATTGCATGTGCCCTCTTTTTCATGGTTGTCAAGTATTTCGAGTACATGCACAAGTTTGAAATTGGCATCTACCCAGGCGAGGGCTACACATTTGCTGGGATCGACGATCCACAAGCCAACATCTTCTTCAGCATCTATTACATGATGACAGGCCTTCACGGGATCCACGTCGTCATCGGAATCGGACTCATCGGATGGCTCATTCTAAAGGCACGGGCTGGTGCGTTCAGCTCTGCTTACTACACACCCATTGAAATCACGGGCCTTTACTGGCACTTAGTTGATATCATCTGGATCTTCCTGTTCCCACTCTTCTACCTGATCGACTAAAACCAAGTCTAACATACGAGGATTTTACCCATGAGTTCAGTAGCACATCAGGCCGAAGGCCACACTCACCACCTGCTTTCTTTGAGAACCCTGCTCATGGTGGCAGGCGCATTGGCGGTACTCACCGTCCTCACGGTAGCTGTTCGTTACATCCATTTCCCGGAGCCTTGGAATATCATCGTAGCTTTGGGAATCGCCGTCGTCAAGGCAACGTTGGTCGTTCTTTTCTTCATGAACTTGTACTACGACAACAAGTTCAATCTGATCGTTTTCTTGTCTTCGATCTTGTTCTTCATCATCATGGTGGGCATCACGCTTCTCGACACCTTGTTCAGAGAACCCGTTATTCCAGCTTTTTAGCAGCGGAAGAAAGCATAATTTCAAAGGCCGAATGTTGCACAGACGTTCGGCCTTTTTTATTCGACGGTGATGTAGCTCCAGCCAACGATAGGCTTTCCAGTCGATGTTATTCCTTCGACATACACTCTGTATCGTGTGCTCCGATTCTGAAATCTTGGTCCAGCATCATCCGAGGTCCAAAACCGCACGATTCCATCTCCATTTGAACTCAATACGAGATTTGGCTCCCACCAAATCGTAGATCTGCTGTCTGGTTTTTCGTGAATCGGAAGCTGTTCCGAGTAATCGGGTGCGTAAAACTCTCTGGGGTTGTAATAACCTGCAAAGGCCCGATTGATGATGCCCTCGCGTGCGGCAAAGACGGCTCCTCCGGGTTTCGTATTTACGGCTATAACCCCATTGCTGCCCCTTGCTCCATAAATCGCCAGGCTGCCGACGTCGGTGAGAAGCTCAATGCTTTCCACATTCGACGCAGGGATGGATACCAATGTCGACAAATCTACCTCAATTCCGTCGAGAATAAACAAAGGAACTGGACTCCCACCCCACGCGATTCCTCGGTTGAAGGTAACAGTCATATCACGTCCAAAACCCGTCACCCGAAATGCAGCCGTCCTGCCCCGCAGCATTTCAAGGGGATTTGCTGCATAGCCTCCAACGTCCTCTGCCTTGATCACCTTGTCAGGTTCCACAATCAGACTTCGCCGTTGGGGTGGTGGCAATACCTCCCTTTCGGCAGTGACTGTAATCTCACCCAGCATGCGCACATCGTTCGACAGCCCATACGAACGGTCTATTTGCTCACGAACACGCGACTGGCTTAAATATGTCGCGTAACGGCCGTCGTCTGCCGCATGGTTTATGAGTAATTTTGATGGGAGTCTAGGGTCAAAATTTGCGACCGTATCTAACACGATGTCGTAGTGACGGCGTTTACGGCTGTCCAAAGTCTGAACGAGTACTTCCGTCGAGTCTGGATACAGTAAGTTTTGAAACAGGAAACGGCCGTTGGCATCCGTTTCGGTGTCGTAAAACTCCTTCACGTCACCCAGCAGTGCAAGTATCACGTTTTGGTCTGCTGTAAGTCGTTTGTTGTGTTTGTTGATTACGGTACCGCTTATTGTGAGACCCTGCTCGAGTGGATACTTCATGTCAGAGCTTTCGCTCGACATCACCTCTTGCCAGTCGAACCGCCTCCATCCGCGTGTTAACATCAAATAATCCGCTTCTATCAATGCCGAGTCGCCATCTTGATCATAAAGGCCGGGATTTGGAACTGGACGTTCAAGATCGGAGACCAACTGTAGATAGCTTCGGACATCAAGTTGATTCTCCGGCCATATCACCTGACTGGCATCAGTGACCGACACAGCGAGATTTCCGTCGACAGGTTCACCATCCGCTTCTCTGACGCTAATCAAAACCTCAGCCAGTTCACGGGTGGTGTACGTTGTCCTGCTTGGCTGCATTGAAACTGACAATGGACTCCTGTCGGGGTTATAGACCAGCCTCTCAAGAACAGGGACACCAACCTCGGTAAAAAGAGTAAACTGTATGATGCCAGGCGGAAACCTGTTTCGATCGATTTGTGCCACAAACTCGTCCCGGTCTATCCTTCCTACTGCTGCGTAGTAAACCACTCCCCTAACATGTCCCAGGACTACTAGCTCCTGTTGCTGGGCGATGGCGGCGCCGAGGTTGTTCCATATGAGGATTCCTATGTCCTGAGGCTGAGTACCATCCACCTGCATCGAAAAACCTTGAG
>CAYZWQ010000139.1:0-7953 GCA_964481355.1 uncultured Chitinophagales bacterium | reverse complement strand
AAGGGCGAGGAAATAGCGCGTCTTCTCGGCAAGGTCGCCGATCCGTGCCTCCGTATTCGATCGTGTGAGCAGTACCCGGGCCTCGTTGAAGCGTCCTTCAAACATCAGGATGCGGCCCTCGAGGTACTGACGTTCAATCCTGTATTGCTCCGCCTCTCCGAAGCGGTTCATGTCGTTGAGCCACGACCTTGCCAACTCCACATCTTTGAGGTAATCGAGCGCCAACTCCGTCTGAAGCAGTGCCACCTGCGACCTTCTCTGGTAACCGGGGAACTCGGATCGAATGCGACGCAGCGTGCTGTCAGCCCTCACATAGAGCGAGTCGATTTTTTCGCCGGTGTCAAGATTGTTTGTGATGAGGTGGCGTGCCCACTTCATGTACACCGACGCCAATTCCTCGCCACTTCGGGCGCTGAGCGGGTGCTCCGGGTTTTCGGCATAAACCCTCAACGCCTGTTCGCTGAGCTCGTACTCATTCTGGCCGGCCAAGCGTTGCCCCACATTGAATAGGGCCATAGTCTGCTGGCCGCTTTCGATATCCATGTTTCTGGCTGTTGCGATCGCGCGACGGTATAAACCCCTCTCCAGCAGCAGCCAAATTTGAAATTCTCGCATCATCGATATGCGCTCGTCGCCGACAGGCAATGTTCGGATGGTTTCGTCCGACTCAATGATGGCGGCATCGACAAGCTCCATGTCGTTGAAGCGAGAGTACTGGCGCTGGATAAACTGTAATCTGTCGGGATACTTAAGCAGGATGCTGTTGTACTCGCGCGCTGCCTTGTCGTATTCGCCGGCTATAAGATAGATGTTGGCGAGCTCGAACAGGAACAGGCTTGGGTCGTTGTACTTTACTCGGGCATCCTGAAGCACTTCGGCGGCCTTGGCGAACTCCCTTCTGTCCTGCATGGACTCCGACACGATCCTCGGCACGTTCGGGTTTCCTTCCTCCAGAAGAAGGGCCTTGTCCCAGATGTCGAATGCTTTGGTTGTGTCTCCCGAAATGTGGTAGAGATTGGCGAGCCTCGAGGTTGTCATCAGGTCGGATGGAACGCTCTTGAGATAGGTTTCAACCGTCTGAATGGCCTTGTCGTACTCTTTCAGGTTGCTCAGTGCCAAGATATACTGCTCCAAGTACATGTAGTTGCCCGGGTTCTTTTCGACCAGCCCGGCAAAGATTTCGGCAGCCCGCTCATTCTGGCCTTGGCGAATCAGCTGTGTGCCGATAATATAATCCTGAGTGATCTGGTTTTGGGCCACCAGGGCATTGTCAATGGCCAAAATGGACACCAAGATCAGCATGGCTGAAAGGGAGCGAAAGAATGGTGCGGTCAACGTTTTCAAATCAGGCAAACTTGAGCAGATTACGATACATGGCGTGCAACGGCAAGCCGACTACGTTGTAGTAATCGCCATTGATGCCGCTGATGAACACCGCGCCCCAGTCGTCCTGGATGCCATAGGCTCCCGCCTTGTCAAGTGGGCTTCCGCTTGCGACGTAGGCGTCGATTTCATGGTCGGTTAACGCAGCAAAATGTACTTCCGTACATTCGGCGAAGCTGATATGGGTATCGGTTGATCGCCTCACCAAACTGACGCCGGTCCAAACATGGTGCGAACGTCCGCTCAGCAGGCGGAGCATGGCTTTCGCGTCCTCCTCATCCATGGGTTTCGACAGCATCAGACCATCGAGAACGACGATGGTGTCGGCACCAAGCACGATTTTGTCGGGGTGGCGACCGGCAACCTCTTCAGCTTTCTGCCCGGCAAGATTGCATGCCATCAGCGACGGCTCAATCGACTCGTCGAAGACTTCCTCCACAGAACTTGGATCGATCGTCAACTCAAATCCGAGCTGCTGAAGCAGCTTTTTGCGCCTTGGGCTGGCCGATGCCAGCACAATTGACATGCATGCTCCCGGCAGGATGCTTTTGGAGTGCATATGCTGTGAATCCATGAAAATACCCATGCGGGAATATACAACATAAGGCAGGGATACGTTTCTGATTCATATTGATAAACCCCGATTTTTTAGATAGTTTAACAAGATAGATCACGTTGATTCAACCCTCTTAACATGGCAAAAAGCAGAAGATCCACGCGGGAGAACAAAAAGTCCACCAACGAAATGGTCTTTGGCCCGAGGAACTACACGTGGTTGACCGTAGGTGTGCTTTGCATCGTGTTTGGGTTCACGGCCATGAGAATCGAAAATGAAATACGCGGAGTCATTTCGTTGTACATCGCACCTGTCGTGATCGTCGCAGGATTTGGAATCGTCGCCTGGTCCATTTTGATCAAGCAGGCCAAATCTGGCAATGCAGAACACTCAGCCGCCTCCGAGTAATGATTGACCGGCAAACGAGCTATCTGTTTGCCTTTGTGATGCTGCTGGTGTTCATCCTGGTGGCACAGCCACAGCAACAGCTCCAACTTGTGCTCGGTGTCGTCTTTTCGCTCGCGATAGTAAGCGGGGTGTTTATTCTCGGCTTCCTGACGCTCGACGCCATTGTGCCCGCCACCATTGTCGGCTCTGTGGCCTATGGCTTCGGTGGGCTGGGGAGCTTGGCGGTCTTGGCCGTCTTCTTTGTTTCAGGGTCGCTGCTCACACTTCTGAACGACCGGCGCTCCATCAACGGACGCGTGTATCAGAGCAGGCGCAACGGAAAGCAGGCATGGGCAAATGCCTGGTGGTTTGCCTTTTTTCTGCTGCTCTCATTTGTGACCGGTGCCAACGAATTCACCATCGCCGCCATTGCGGCGTTGGCAACCGCCACCTCAGATACGTGGGCCACCGAGGTGGGGCTGTTTCCTCGATACCACAAAACGGTGTCCATTGTGAGCTTCAAACCTGTTGAACCCGGCACCGACGGAGGGATAAGCCTCTATGGCACGGTATCTGCATTGCTTGGCAGTTCACTGATCGGTGCCATCTACATGCTGTTTTCCTATGAGGATCAGCTCATTGTTTTTGTCACCATTGCCGCATCTGGGTTCTTGGGATGCATGATAGACTCACTGCTTGGGGCCACACTTCAAAAGGATGAGGTCGACCTGCCTTTTGAACGGCTTTTAGGAGGTGAACATGCCTTTGGCAACAACAAGGTGAACTGGTTGTCGACGGGACTCGGCGGAACCATCGGTCTTCTGGCGTACCATTTCATGGTGTGACCTATTGTACCGATTACAGCCTCGATTTAGGAATTTTTCCAAGAAACACTACATTTAGACACTAATTTCAACCCACAAGCTCCCCCGTCATGGCCAAACCTTGGTATCGAAAACTACACTGGCAAATCATCATAGGGTTACTCTTAGGTCTGTTTTGGGGGCTATTTGCCAGTTCGCTCGGGTTGGCGACCTTCACGCAGGATTTTATCAAACCATTCGGAAGCATATTCGTCCGAATGCTTGAGCTTATTGCAGTCCCCTTGGTTCTGGCGTCGCTCATTGTGGGTGTGGCCAGTTTGAGCGACATCAGGAAATTGTCGAGGATCGGGGGAAAGACCATTCTCATCTACATGACCACCACGGTGATCGCCATCACGATTGGTCTGACGTTGGTGAACATCATGCAGCCCGGCAAGGCCCTGCCCCTCGAAACACGCGAACAGCTCACGGCAAGTTACGACCAGTCAATTGCCGACCGCGGTGCCAGGGCCGACGAAGTGCTGAACCGATCGCCATTGCAGCCCCTTGTCGACATTGTGCCGCGTAATGTGATTGCAGCCGCTTCCGAAAACAGCCAGATGCTTCAGGTCGTGTTCGTGGCGATCTTGTTGGGAATTGGTCTGATTCAGATCGCGCCCGAAAAATCCAGGCCGATGCTTTCGTTCTTTGAGAGCCTCAACGATGTCATCATCCGTGTCGTCGATATCATCATGATGCTCGCACCCTATGGCGTCTTCGCGCTCATGGGCGGATTGATCGTCGACCTTGCGGGCGACGACCTCAGCCGCGCGGTCGACCTTCTCCGCGCCTTGGGCTGGTACATGCTCACGGTGATTCTGGGTCTGTTGCTGCATCTGATCATCACCTATCAAATATTGTTCAAGCTCTTCTCGAAGATGAAATTCAAGCGCTTCCTGCGTGGCATACGTCCAGCAATGTTGCTCGGTTTCAGCACGAGCTCCAGTTCCGCAACCTTGCCTGTCACAATGGAGCGCGTCGAGAAGAACCTGGGAGTACATGAGGAGGTCTCCAGCTTCGTGCTTCCGGTAGGTGCCACCATCAACATGGACGGCACCAGCCTGTACCAAGCTGTTGCCGCCGTGTTCATCGCGCAGGCACTGGGGCTTGGGCTTGATTGGGCCGATCAGCTCACGATCGTCGCGACCGCCACTCTGGCATCGATTGGTGCCGCAGGCGTACCGGGTGCCGGCATCATCATGCTGGTGATCGTGCTCAAGGCCATCGACGTGCCGGTAGAGGGAATCGCCCTCATTCTCGGTGTCGACCGTATCCTCGACATGATGCGCACCACTCTGAACATCACCGGCGACGCTGCCGTGGCGGTTGCGGTCGCATCGATGGAAGGCCAGATAGACGAGGAGCTCCACGGCCTCGAAGATTAATTTGTGCCCCAACAGATGAAAGGAACGACTTGGAGCGTTATAGGCTTCTTTCATCTGCACGACAATCACACAAAACCGCCGAATACATGACATCAGGACGGACATTTCTGATAGGTGCCTGTCTTATTGCCCTCTGCACAGTTTTAGCATGCATCTGCCCAAGTGATGCCCAGGCGGAACCGACCCCCTCGTCGTCAGCCTATGAGCAGCGCCTGGCGCTCGGCATCGACGCTTTTTACCGGTCGGACTGGCAAAGGGCGAACGCGATCTTTAAGCAACTGCAAGAGCTTGAGCCCAACAATCCCCGAGCGTGGTTTTTCGAGTCAATGGTGCCCTTTTGGCAATATTTTTTTGGCGGGGGTGATTCCAAGACGGCAACCGCATTTCTGAAAACATCCGACAAAGCCATCCAGGTTGCTGAAAAACGGCTTAAGGCCGCACCCAGAGATACCAGCGTGGTGTTCATCCTGAGCGGTCTGCATGGTTATCGAAGCTTGGTGGCCGCCGCAGAAAAGGAGTACTCGACCGCCATCAAGAGTGGAGTTACCGGGTTTGGGTACACAAGGCAGCTGCTTTCATTCGACGATTCCCACGAAGACGCATTGATCGGCAGAGGGGTCTTCAATTACATGATGGGAAGCGTGCCGCGTGAGGGCAGGTGGATGACGAACATGATGGGCATGTCGGGCGACATCGAGGCGGGCTTCCAAGACCTGGAAAGGGCAGGAAAGTCTTCGAGCGCAAGCAGTACGGAAGCCCAAATGATATTAACCTATCTGTATGATAGGGAAGGGCGTTTTGACGATGCCTTGAGAGTGTCTCGCAAACTTGTGGAGGCCTACCCGGAAAACATCATCTTTCAATTCTACCTGGCTCGGTCGCTCGACAACACGAAGCAGCACCACGAGGCTACCGATGTTTACAAACGTGTCGTCGAAATGGACAGCGAATTGAAGGGGCTTAAGAATACCAGCAACATCCGGCTGCGCGAACTCTCGCGATGACAGGCCTCAATTAGCCGTGGCCGGCTTCGTGTCCAGGTAGTAGATGTCGAGAACGGCCTTGACCCTTGCTAGGATTTCGCGAGACCGTGATCGGATTCCATAGATAAATGGCACGTCTTCAGCTGCGTACGCAATGGCATTCAGGTCATAGTGCCTGCTTATGAACACGGCCCTGTGAACATGGTACTTCTCGGAAATGATGGTGCAACTGTTCACGCCGAAAACCTGCTTCAATCGCACAACCGAGTCAAAAGTCCGAAATCCCGCCGTGTCGAGCGTCATGCTGTACTCAGGTACCCCGCGCAACAGCAACTCCGCTTTCATGGCCTTGGGTTCGTCGTAGTATCTCGTCATGTTGTCGCCGCTCACGATGAGATGCTGGATTTTGCCCGAATGGTACAATTCAGCCGCCGCATCCATTCGAGTGACAAAATGCTCGTTTGGGCTGCCTGTTCGCGTCATTTTACTGGTGCCAAGCACCATTCCGACCGAATTGAAGGGAATCGTTTCAATGTCGGTGTACACATGGTCGAACGTGTCAATTAAGATCCACGCATTCAACAGGCCGACAACTGCCACAGCCGACAAAAAACCGATCAATAAGACCTTAAGAAATCGCAGGCTATTGCGGATCATGTCGGACATCCATCGTTAGTTTACTGATTTCTGATTTTATAACGGATGATGTCGTCTATGGTGGCGTCCTTGCCGAGTTCTGCCTGTGCGCGTTCGATGAAGGCGGTGTTCACATTGTAGTTTTTCAGCCGGATGAGATCCTCTTTCGAAATGTCAGGATATCCAAGGTTTTGCACCTTTGCCGTAAAATCGGCCGTGAGTCCACGCTGCTTCAACAATATGAGGTCTTCCTTTGTCAGATCTTTGTATCCGAGTTCATGCATCATTCCGGCAAACGTTTCGGTGACATCGGCCTGACGCATCCTTTTGAGGTCGTCGAGTGTCAGGTCAGTGTAGCCAAGTTCTCTGAGCCGCGACGTGAACGTGGCGGTGACCCCAGCTTCGCGCAGCTCGATGAGTTCCTCGCGCGAGAGCTCACCATAGCCCATTTCGGCCATCCAGACTCCCATACGGTTCAGGAGGTCCTCGTCGGTAAACCCGATGCTGACGCCGTCGGTGAAGGTTGTGCCCACATTGTTGTTGCTTCCAACATAGAGCATGGTGAGGGAAACAAGAATGGCGAACAGGCCATAGCGCACCATGTCGTACCTGCTTATTGGCGACTTTTTGTTCCTTTTATTCTCTGGTTTGAGGAGTTTTCCTGTCCCTTTGGGATCAAACTGGTCATTCAACCAGTCGGCCGTATCAGTCTCGTGAGTTGAAGTTGGCTTTGAGCTCATGAATGCATCTGATTTATCTAACGTCAACGTGCTAGAACGAATGTACGTATAAAGAGATAAATGGATTCAAAAAAAAAGGGCGACACACCACGTGTGCCACCCTCAAGAATAAGGTCGAGTGCGATCAGCTCATCTTGGCGACCCAAGAATTGCAATAGCCTCCTGGGTGTACGGGACCCTTGAACAGGGTGCATCCGCCGCATGACGATCCTTCGGCAGGAGCGACGTAGAGCTGGCAATTGTCGCAGCGCTTGGCTGCATCTTCGCCCTCTTTTACATAGCCTAGCGTCGAGCGCATCTGGATGTCGGAGTCGGCCAGGCCAGTGAGGTCTTCGCAAGGGTCGGCTGCTGCCGCAGGTGCGCTCGCTGCCTCCTCGCTGCTGCCGGCGTCGCCACCGCCGCCACAGGCGGTCAATACTGCAGACGAACCCGTTGCAACTACACCGAACAGAGAGATTTTCTTCAGAAAATCTTTACGGGAGAATGAATCATGTGCCATATCAAGAACTCAAAATTTATAGATTCACCAATTTGCACACATTCATACTTAGACTCAAGCTAAATCACTATCTGGCAATGAATTTAGAATCATTCCAAACAAATCTTAATTCAACAGGCGACGGCGTATGTTTTCGAGTAAGGAGCGGATGCTTCGGTCGATTCGCCTCAGGTCGTCGGTGAAGATCGAATCCGGGTTCTCTGGCTCGACGGGGCAGCGCCACTGCTTTGTGATGGGTGCTTCTGGATCTGGGAATCGCATCCGTCGGAGCCCCGTGTTCGGGTCTCGGTAACTGTTCTGAAGGAACTGTCCCACTATGGGTAGCGCAGTTCGTGCCCCCTCGCCTTGGCTGCCCCTGAAACGTATTACGCGCTCCTCTCCTCCAACCCATGATGCGGCCACCAGCTGAGGGGTTACCGCGACATACCAGCCATCGGAGTAGTTGGATGTGGTGCCGGTCTTGCCGCCCACTTCATTGCCTCTGAAAACGTCGTAGGCATACAGCCCGCGAGAGGTGCCGC
>CAYZWQ010000138.1:0-8005 GCA_964481355.1 uncultured Chitinophagales bacterium | reverse complement strand
CTCGCTTCTCGCCTATGCCAAAACAAAACACATCCGAATTCGCCCTGCTTGGACTGCTGACACAGGAACCAGCCTCAGGTTATGATTTGCGACGCAAAACCGAAATGATGATGGGGCATTTCTGGAGTGAGAGTTATGCCAGTATTTACCCCATGCTCAAGCGACTTTTGCAGCGTGGACTTGTGGAACGCCGGCAAGTCGAACAGACGGACAAGCCCGACAAATGGGTCTATTCGATAACGGCCGACGGTCTTGACGTGTTTCGTGGCTGGTTGGCGGAAGAAATCCGCCCTATGCCACCAAGGAATATCTTATTAATGAAGGTCTTTTTTGGAGCACTTTCATCGAATGAAGCCATTGCCGAGCAGATCGAAGCTTACCGTAGGGAACTGATGGAGGAATTGGGTGACAGTGAGAGCCGTATTGCTGAGATTCGGCAGATATCCGACAATGCTTCATCCGTATATCAGTTGTTGACGGTCAGCCACAGTATTCACAGCACACGAGCCATGTTGGCATGGTGCAAAAGTGCGCTTGAAATTCTCAATCAGCAGTCCGACTGAGCCTCAAAAGCGTGATGCCGCAATAATTTTTTCCTCAGTGGGGAACGACAAGTAGAGGAAAAGAATGAAAAGCGCCGTGCTGAAGTAGTTCAGCCAAAAGTAAGGATTTTCCCAAAGCACACCATTGATTGAGGCTAGAAGCAGGGTGACCAAACCAAGGAATGCTGGTCCTTCACGGAGCGCCAATGCTACAATATGTGCGTTTTTATAGGATTCCAACCATGCGGTCCAAGCAGCGTCTCTGTCGGCCGCAGTTGCATCCAACAGACGCTGCTTGCTGGTCTTGGTAATTTTCGGGATTACGAATCCACTTGCAAAGAAGCTTACTAAGAAGATGAACACATGAAACTGAGTGAGCAATTTTATAGTGTTGATTTCACCTTCAGAAGGTGCCGTTGCACCTGCGACGACCGGAATCATGATGGTCAGAGGTACGACAGAGAGGCCAATTCCCAAATGCAACATCTGAGTAAGTCGAAGGAATTGCTGCGGAATTTCTTGATAGGTTGTCATCGCTAGTACACGGGTCGTATAAATGGATCACCAGAATATCGTGAGGTTGACCTTTCCTTCAAAGAGGCCCCCATCGAGATATGAAAGGTCATGTCTCGTACTTCACCCGCCGGCCAGTCTCTGAGCGAACGGTTCAGCACGTTTTCAAACTTGAGTGCGGCCCAAATCCGTCCATCGATCATCGTCTTTCTGACACTCAGGTTCAGTTTTGCGAAAGATGGAATCACCGGACCATCATAGTAAGGCGTCAGATCGCGCTGCGTGTTAAAAAATGCACTCCATTCGGTGGCTGATTGCACGTCGAAACGTCCTGCCAGGCTAAATCCGGGAACACCAACGTAACGAATCCCATAATACCCACGGAGTTTTGGCATTTCTCTCGAAATTTCGCGATAACTGTCGCCACCCGAGACGGCGCTTTGAATACCTCCGTAGAATTCATGCTCAGTACCTCCCCCTGTTCGTACCTGCCCACCAATGCCGGCGACGGCCAGAGCGCCACCTAGATCGGAGACGAACCGCAGGTTGTCTTTGAAACGTACCTCACCGGGAAGGAATGTATAGTCGGAAATGAAAGCCCAGTCATCACGGGAATAGCGAAGTCCGGCATGTATATTCAGATGGACCGAACCTGATGCAAAGGGGGTAAAAGCCACATCGGCTGCAGCCTGCGAATTGACGCCAATGTGATTGAATCCTGCCGGATTTGGAGTCAGCGTGCTGAAACCTTGATACCCCATCGACATCCAATACCACAGCGACTGTTGCTCAAAAATCGAATTTCTGCTGTAGGAGGCATGGAGCGATATGGGGTTCCAGCGGTAGTGTACGGCAACTTTGGGAAGGACGGATCCTGCGACCTGGGCAACTTCGGCCGCGATGCTGGTTTGTGCGACCGTTGTTGCGCGATCTGCGTTTATATACCCCCTGTAGATGCGGTATTGGGCGCTGATCAGCACGTCGTTGAAGGGTCGGGCGCGGAATAGGTCGGCTCCACCTCCGAAAGCGAGCTTCCAAGTTTCAGAGGCGACGGTAAGTCCGGCCCTTGCGCGCACGGCGTCAACTTTGATGTTGGGGTCCCATGCGAGGAGGTTGTCGCGTCCATGGTTGAATTCTTCGGTGGCTGAAAAATCGGTTGTGAAAGTCAGATTTCGTCCAACAACGAATGACCCACGCGCCGACAGGTTCGTGGTTGTTTGACGCATGGGCAACTCGGCTCCATACCCCGAGATGTATGCAAAGTCATTGAACACAGACTGCATCACCACGGCTTCCACATCGCTTTTCTCACCGAAATAACCCAGACGCGCCATTGGGGCGAACATGATCTTGCGTGGACTGTGATTGTTGTTGTCGTGTCGCACCCTCGTCCGATATCCGATATGCTCGTCGGTGGCATGGTGTTCGCGGTACAAAACGGACGTCGTTGCGTAGAACCCTTTTGATGCAAGGTGAAGGTAACCGTTTGCATCGGGCCCGATCCGATCGATGTTTTGGGTGCGGTACTCTGTATACAGGAACGGTCCCGGATCGTTGATTTCGTTGCCGGTATACATGCTGCCACCGATATCGACGCCATCCCCATCACGAATTGTATGAAAATGGATGGCACCGTGCCCCACCCATTGTCCGGCAATGGTGGTTGCCATCGAAAAAACCTCGACCGAATCAATTTGATGGACCGTAAAGGGAAGCGTGTTCAGGTCGAGCAGGCCCAGAAGGCTGCGTTCCACGCGTCGCTTGTCGACAAAAAGAGCCCATCGCTCATGGGTGTAGTTCGAAAGTCCACTTGCAGACACATGATTGCTGAAGCCGTCGACCGACCAAGAACTCCACCTTGGAAGCAACTCCAACAGGTCGCCCGGACGTTGAACACCATAATCAAGCAGCTGCTCCCTGTCGAACACCGCTCTCAGGTCGGTCTGCGCTTGCGACGTGTATGGCGTTGCGATCGCAATGACCAAAGCAAACCACGTGGCAACCAATCGAACACAGCCAAAAGAGTGCATAATCATTGCCGAAGTGCCTCCTGAATCCGGCCACTTGTTCTGACGCGATAAGATAACCCAGCGCCGAGATAGGTATAATAAAGACGGTTATATGTATAAACCGTCATGCGGGAAGCCTCGAGATGAAGGGAAGCTCTCTCACCCAGGGCAAGCCGCGCCGTGGCCTGTAACGAGGTCGTGAACTCGCTCTCGTCGAGCTCGCTGCGGAAGGCATTGTTGAGCTCGAACATCATCCGGTAGTTGCCCAACCGCAGACCAGGTTCGATTTCGACGGCTCCCAAGCGCAGCGGGTAGCCCCAGCCTGCGTACACAAAAAAAGCGGTCATCTTCGGCACAGTGACCACGTTCTTTCGGTATTTGTGCCATTGAACCCCAACGTCTGCGTTGCCTACATAAAATGGTGTGCGCAGGCTGGCTCCGGCACCAAAGCCAGTTCCGAAGTACTCGTAGAAGGCGTCACTTCCGGGGATGTTCTGATAGCCGCCGATCGTGATGTCGACGTGCGAGAACGGTGTGTTCTGTGCCAGGGCTGCATCGGAGAGGATGCCAATGTAAACCGACAGTCCAATTGATAGAAAACGTTTGGCGCAGCCCGTAAATGTTCGCATGACGTCAACTACAAATTCGGTGGGACTATTTGGGATTCATGACCATGTCGAACGCGTTTACGAGCACTTGCAAGATGGAGTACATCGCGTTGATCGACTCTTCATCGATGCCGTCCTCCGAAAGCTGCTCAATCCAGCCAACGAGGTACGTGCTCAAATCGGGTTGAGCCTCGAAAATGGGGCCAAAACCGGCACGTGCATCTTCTTCGCTCATTTCGGCAATGGCTCGCATTTGGTTCAGGAAAATCTCCTCAGCCTCGTCGATGGTGCTTGCACTCATCTGCTCCAGGCCGTCTTTGCTTCTTTTGCAGCTCAGATAGATCACATTTCCGATATAGAGAAGCAGCTCTGCCTCGTCGTCGCCGTTCAAGTTTTCGGCACGCGACATCAGATAGGCCATTGCGGCAGGTTGCTCGTCGGCAAACGCCTGGGCAATTTTAATGGCATCTTCAGCCTGTTCGAAGGAATCAAGATATTCGCTAACTTCCTCTATGGTGTCGAAAACTACTTTAGTTGGGCTCATTTCATTTATTGAGAATGGATATGTGATGGTAAGGTATGCAATTTATCCCTATTGATCGTCCCTTCGAGCAACATATTGATACGCATCACACTGTCTGGGCATGCCGCACACAGTTCTTAAAGACACGGTCGTTAACCGCCTGAGTGCCCTTTGGGCACTCACCGAAATCACGCTGGGCGGGGTGCTTCACGCCTTGCGCATCCCCCTCACGGGCCTGTTCGTCGGCTCAACCGCCCTGGCTTGCGTGTACCTTATTGCCATCTCATCCAAACATTACAGGTCGATCGTAAAGTCCCTGTCCGTCGTATCGGCCATCAAAGTGATGTCGACGCCCCACGCATCCCCATTTTCCTATCTGGCGATGGCCGCACAGTCGCTTTGCTGCATGCCGTTGGCCGGTCGGCGCGGGCAATCCAGGATTTGGGTGACGGTAATGTTCCTCTTGGCAAGCATCTATTCGCCGATGCAGAAACTGATGATCCTGTATGTCACACTTGGTCAGCATGGATTATCGGCGGTCTTGGTCGAACTCCGCGATTGGGTCGCGCCTAACCTCACAACAACCGAGTTCGTGATGGTCCCGTTGCTGCTATGGTTTGGCGCACACCTCTCCGCCGGATTTTTCCTTGCAAAATGGCTGCACCGTTGGGCAATTGCCGGCAGCACCCACTCGGAGCTGTACGATGAGTGGAATCGCACCGAATTGGGCACGCCCGTTCTTGCGCCTTCCCGCGCATCGCGTCGCCGACAGATCGCGTTCTCTGCCGTAACCGTTGCCGCATTGTCGCTGCTATACGTGTTCGAAGGCTATTTGCCTGGCTGGGTTCATGTGCTGTGGCGTCCACTGTTGATCATTGCTTGCTGGCAACTCATGGCGAGACCCCTTCTGATGATCCTTTCAAAATATTGGACCAGATCCACGATAGATGAGTCGGACGTAAGGGCCGTAATGGACGAATTTCCCAGAATGTGGTCGATTCTTACGTTCGCGCAAAAAAAGTCGATTCATGCAACTGGCTGGACCAGTCGCATGCGCACCTTTTTGATGGTGACCATGCACATATCGTTGACACCAAGCTCTGAGGCCATGAATGACTGAGGTACATATGTTTGTAAGACCTGTGCGGTCGGGAAAGACAACCACACTGATCGATTGGATCGGCTCGCTCCCAAAAGGGTCCGTGTCCGGAGTGTTGGCGCCCGACGACCACGATGCAAGGTGGATCCAGGATATTTCGACGGGAGAGCGGCATATGCTGACGGCCGATTCCACCACTCCGGAGACGCGCATCATCGAGATCGGACGATACCGGTTCGACCAGGCGTCGTTCCGATGGGCCCATCGGGTATTGCGTGCGGGCTTCGAAAGCGTGCCCGAATGGCTTGTCTTCGACGAGATCGGATACCTTGAGCTTCAAGGTCAGGGGCTGGAGCCTGCGGTACGGAGGATCCTGAACTGGAACCGAAGGATCGCATCCACAAAACTGCTGTGGGTCGTGCGATCCGAGCTCGTCTCCGACGTGGTCGACTACTACGGGTTAGGGCCCGAAGAGGTCTCCTACTGGAGCCCCTAGCGAAAATGCTTGGAATCGGATAAAACTTTTGTATATTTAACCATATGGTTAAACCAAATAATTAAACCGGTTGTTTAACAATGGCTGGCATCGAAAAAGAAACCGACGAGAGAATCTACGAGGCCGCGCGCGACATTTTCCACGAGCGAGGCTTCGACGGTGCGCGCATGCAGGAGATCGCCGACAGGGCGGGAATCAACAAGGCTTTGCTGCACTATTACTACAGAAGCAAGGACCTCCTCTTTGAAAAGGTATATCAAGCTGCGGCAAAGAAGCTGTTCCCGAGCATTGTGATGTCGCTGCGCGGCGACGATCCGCTCCCCCTCAAGGTTCGGCAATTCGTGTCGGGCTACATCGACACCTTGAGGGACAATCCGTACATGCCCGGTTTCATTCTTCATGAGCTGAACCGAAATCCGGAACGACTCAAGAATTTCCTTCCAAAAATGATGGAGCAAATGATCGGCCCATTTCTGAGGGAAATCGACACGGAGATCGGAAGCGGCCGACTCCCCTTCAAGGATGCCAGGCATTTCATCGTGAGCATGTTCTCGCTGTGCGTGTTTCCATTCGTGGCGAGGCCCATGCTACAGTCGGTGCTGGGTTTCGACGACCAAGAATTCAACCAATTTCTTACCGAGCGCAAGGATGAAATTCCAAAACTGCTGATGTCGGGTTACAAGGAAGATCCAAGCTCCGAACGGGGGGTGCATGATGCATAGAAGAAGCTTAATCGGGATCCTCACACTGGTTTTGGCTGCTCCGGCTTATTGTCAGACGGTCACGATCGATCAGCTCATCAGAGCGGCAGTCGACCATCATCCGTACACGAACAAGATGCAATCGGAGGCCGAGTTACAAAGAGTGAAGGCAGAGGGTATCAAATCCGCCCTATTGCCCGACATCAGCCTGAACGCGCAAGTAGGTTACCAAAGTCTGGTTCCCGAGTTGCCGTTGCAGCTTCCCGGAATGCCCGCGCCAAGCATTCCCAAAGATCGTTACCAGGTGAGCATCGATGTGAATCAAATGATCTATGACGGTGGTCTGACGGCGCAAAGATCGCAGCTGGTCGTCGTGGAGTCTAAGATGAACCAGACCCGTATCATGGTCGAGCGATTTCCTATCCAACAGCAGGTTGTCGAAGCGTGGTACGGGCTGGAGCTCATAGCAACCCAAAGGAGCATCCTGAGGTTGACGCTCGAGGACTTGGAGGCAAGGCTCCGAGTGCTTCAAGTGGGACTCGAAGGCGGCATTGTGATGCAGATGGATGTCGACCGAATCGCCGTTGAGCTGGAGCGGGTGAAACAGAGGGATGCACAGATTCACGCAGACAGTGTGCGCATCATCGGCGTCCTTTCCGAAATCACTGGCATGGTGTTCACCGATCACACCGTTTTTGCGCCGACTTCCGAAGATGGTCTTAACAATGTTGGCCGACCAATCCGCCCAGAACTCGAGTATTTCGAGCTGGCCGCAGAGATGGCCGACGCGAAGGTTCAGGTCGAACGTTCAGAAAGGCGGCCGAAGGTGTCCGGTTACCTGCAAGGGGCTTATGGGAAACCCGGGTTGGACATCTTCGCGGATTCCTTCTCACCTTTTTGGCAGGCGGGCATCAGAACCAGCTGGTCACTGTGGGACAAAGGTGGCTCCAAGAGGGACAAGGAGACGAATCGGATTGTAAAGACGCAAATCGAGCAAGAAAAATCTCTGTTTGAGCGTGGAATGAGGATATCAATCCAGCAACAGGAGTCAGAGATCGAAAAAAATCGCGATCTCTTGAAAAGCGACGAAGCCATCATAGAACTCCACGAGCGCATCAAGGCGGCCTCGGAGGCCAAATTGGACGAGGGGATCATCCATTCGACCGACTACCTTACCGATGTGCGTGCTGTGGAGCAGGCAAGACTGCAGTATCAAACCAGAAAGATCGCGATCCGATACGCCTTAACTCAAATTCAAATCATCAGAGGTGGACTATGATGCGGCCAATGGCAGGAATCATTTTCATCGGGGCCGCTGTCTTGTTGACAGGGTGCCAAAACGAGAACGACAAAGCCGACGCCTATGGACATTTCGAGTCGAACGCTGTGACGGTCTCGTCAGAACGGGCAGGCACGCTGGTTGAGTTCAGCGTTGACGAGGGCGCAACGCTGGAAGCAGGCCAAATTGTCGGATGTGTCGATACGACGATGTTGGTTTTTCATCGAATCCAATT
>CAYZWQ010000137.1:6351-8011 GCA_964481355.1 uncultured Chitinophagales bacterium | reverse complement strand
CCCATGAACCGGATGCTCAACATCAGGACGCCGGCAAGCCAGACGATGACCACATACTGCAAGTTATCGGGTCCCGGTTTGAGAAATTGCCACATCATCTCCCACGTGCCGGGATTGACCAGGCTGCCGGAGACGTTAGAGAGGGTCTCGTTCAGATAGGGGTTGTCGGCACGTAGCGAGGCGCTGGTCACCGCCGAGGCCTCCATGCCGGAGTATAGGCGGTAGAAGGTGACGGCAGACATCATGGGGACGCTCAGCAAGGCGCCGAGGAAGATGGCGTATCGTTTGGTGGATTTCTTTGCATCCACGCGCATCAGGACCAACGCGGCGAACACGGCCACAAATCCGACCTGCCATATGGAGTGGATCAAGGTCCAACCCAACGCGTAGATGACGTCGCCTCCCACGTATTCGAGTACTCGGTTCATGATTCAGACGCCTCCATGTCGTCGAGCAGTTTGCGTATTTGTTCTAGTTCGTCCTTGCTGGGTTGGCGCCGTCCCAAGGCCTGCATCACGAGGTTGGCCGACGATCCGCCGAAAGCCGACTCGAGGAATGAATCGAGAAGGTGTGCCCGAGTGTCCGACTCCGATACTGCCGCCTCGTAGACGTGGCTGCGGGCCGACTCGTCGCGCACCACCAGGCCTTTCTCGTGCATGATCTGCAGCATCTTGAGGGTGGTGGTGTAGCCCACGTCCCTTTTGGATGCAAGGAAGGTGTTGATGTCGCGGACGGTGAGCGATCCGTGCGTCCATAGCATCTGAAGGATCTCCAGTTCGGCGTCGGTCGGTCTGTGGGCGTTTCTGCTCATGCGGCCGGAAAGTTAAGGTGTTTAGGGGTACCTTCGGGAAGACATTGTACGAAGCATTTCGTAGAATATATACGAACCCCTTCGTACATGCAATACGGACGTGGGAAATAAAGTTGCGCCCAATGCGTATATTTGTGACGAAACAGCCCAAAATGGCCGTGGGTGCACTCATGGCGACCCGAGACGATCATCACAGACCCCAATTTTCATGTTAAGACGCACGTTTCCCCTTCTAAGTTTTGTGGCGCTGCTTCTGCTTGCCGCATGCTCGCATGCCCAGACGGTCGATCCGGCGCGCTTCCTGGGCGACATTGAAACGTTGTCGGCCGACGACATGGCGGGTCGGTTGGTCGGAACGGAGGGCGGACGGAAGGCGCAGGAGTACATCCTCGGCCGATATCAGGAAATTGGCCTAAACGCCTGGCGGGGCGATTACCGTCATTTGTTCGCGATGCGTCACCGCGACGGACGCGAGATCGAGGATGCCACCAACCTGGTCGGCGTGATCGAGGGCACGGCGTCTGACGGGCGTTACATCGTGATCACAGCCCATTACGACCACTTGGGCGAACACGAAGGCAAGATTTACAACGGCGCCGACGACAACGCCTCTGGCGTGGCGGGATTGCTGGCGGCCGCGGCTTACTTCAAGGGGAATCCACTTCCGGTTGGGCTCATCTTTGCCGCGCTTGATGCCGAGGAGGGCGGTTTAAGGGGAGCCCGCGCCATGGTGGCGCAGATGGACAGCCTGGGTTTGCTCGATTCGGTGGTGATGAACATCAACATGGACATGATCAGCATTTCTGGGGCCGGAGAGCTGTATGCCGTGGGCTCGCACCACTATCCTTT
>CAYZWQ010000137.1:4260-6341 GCA_964481355.1 uncultured Chitinophagales bacterium | reverse complement strand
CTGCTAATGGGTCACGACACCCCTGACTTGCCCCCTGGCGATGACTGGACCAACGCAAGCGACCATGCCGCGTTCCACCGTGCGGGTGTTCCGTTCATTTACTTCGGGGTTGAGGATCATCCCTACTATCACACGCCTGATGACACCTTCGACAAGGTGACCAAGGAATTTGCCGTCGGCGCCGCCGAGACCGTCATCATGGCGATCAAGGCCTTCGGCATGATGGAGACGGTCGGTACCCGGTAATTTTGATCAATCTGCACAACTCAAGAGCAACCATGCCAGAACAAAACCGCCTCGAAGCCTTCCGCGCCAACCGCGCCGTCATGAACGACAAGATCATGGAGCTGGACCACTTGGGGATCAAGCGGTTCTTTAACCTGGATACGGCCACCTATCGCGACGGGGCCCTCGACTCAAAGACGAAGGAGCTGCTGGGGCTGGTGGCGTCCGCCGTGCTGCGCTGCAACGACTGCATCGACTACCATCTGGAGCAGTGTGCCGAGACCGGCAGCACCAAGGCAGAGATCGTGGATGCGCTCAATGTGGCACTCGTGGTGGGAGGGTCGATCGTGATCCCGCACCTGCGGCACGCAATCGGGACGATTGAGCTCCTGGAGAAGGAAGAAAAGTTTAAAATTGAAAATTGAAGATTTAAAATTGCAGATCACGGGTCGATGGAGTTGATTGTTTACATCGTGGTATTTGGGATTGCCTCATGGGGGTCGAGGTTCATCATGCGCAAGCGGGGCTACCCGATGCCGCAGTCGTTCTCGACCAAAGTCGACCGCATTTTGACCGTGATGCACCTGATCTGGTTCGTGATTCTGAGCATGCTGATGCTGTCGTTCTTGATGGCGTTGGAGGTGATATAGCGGGAATCGGTGGTCGGAAAGAGCGCTGATCGGTGGGATCGCCTTGAGCCGAATGCGTTACGGCTTCTGGCGCATCCATACGCTGCTGCCGCACGATGTTGAGTGTGAAAAACAAGCGCTGTAATCGCACCGACGGACAACCCGTTCATCGTGTCCTTCAACGGAAGCTTCCGTGACGAGTGCCTGAACCTTCACCGGTTCCTATCGCTCGATGATGCACGCGAGAAGATCGAAGCGTGAAGGCAGTACCATAACTCCCTCAGGTCGCACAGCTCGCTTGGAGGATTGACCCCCGATCAGTACATTGAACAACTCACCCGGAACACGCCCAACTCTACTTTAGAATGGCCGAATTGAAGGAAGGGGCTAAGGGAGGAGCTCAAAAAAATGTAAAAAAAAATTGTACATGAATTCAATTACTGCCATAAATATAAGAGCACTTGAACTTGATGATCACAAAAATACGTTATTATGGCGCAATGATGAGACTACTCCCGATCTATTGGTTGGGCAAAAGCGCTTTGTAAGTAGCGAAACGGAAAAGCGATGGATTGAGAAAGCTATTAAAGATCACGAAGACGGTAAGATTCTTCGATTTGCAATAACAATTAATGAAATAAATACAATAGTTGGAATGGCCATAATCAATGAGATTGATTATGTAAATCGATCATGTTGCTATGGTAAAATTCTTCAGGATGATTTGAGAGGTAAGGGTATAGCACTTCAAGCTATGATAAAAGTCTTCAGATATGTTTATGATGAGCTTGGTATGAATAGAATAGAAGGAAGGATTCTAGAAAGTAATGCTAATTCAAGAAAGTTTGCCGAAAAAAGTGGAATGAAGTTAGAGGGCATACTCCGCGACAAAATCTATAAGAATGGAAAATTTCAAAATATATTGATTTACTCCATACTAAGGGAAGAGTTCTATTCCAGATATGGGAGTAGGTAACTATGTATTATTTTATTTAACTATAAATAATACATAGGCTGAATGTGTAAATCGAATAGACGTCCCCCCTTAAAACGGTGCCATTCGAAACTGGAGTACCCGGGCGGTTTCTCTATTTTTCAACTAAGGAACACCGCCATGAAGAAATCCAAGTTCACCGAGTCCCAGACCCAGTTCGCCCTGCAGCAGGCGCAGAAGGGCACCCCGACCGCCGAGGTCTGCCGCAAGATGGGGGTCAGCGAGGCCACCTT
>CAYZWQ010000137.1:0-4247 GCA_964481355.1 uncultured Chitinophagales bacterium | reverse complement strand
AGCTCATATACGCCGACATGGCGCTGTAGAACCGGGTGCACATGTGTAGCATTGAAATCAACGTCGACCATCAACCATCAAATAACAGCTTGACTTACTTTAGTTCAGCTTACAGATTGTCAGGTGTCAGTTTGGGCCTTATTGAGGGAGATTAAAATATATGACTTGTGATATATGTGATACGTCACACCGGCGCTCCTTGAATGACAGACATATAAGTGAAGGATCGGCGAGGTGTCGGCGAAGGACCTTCTTCACATCGCTCTAAGTCGCAGTGAATTGTTTGCGAGTATAGAAAATTCAAAAATTGAAAATTGAAGATTTGAAATTGATGATCACGGGTTGAAGGAGTTGATTGTTTACATCGTGGTATTTGGGATTGCCTCGTGGGGATCGAGGTTCATCCGCAAGCGGGGTTACCCCATGCCGCAGTCGTTCTCGACCAAAGTAGACCGCATATTGACCGTGATGCACCTGATCTGGTTCGTGATTCTGAGCATGCTGATGCTGTCGTTCTTGATGGTGCTGGAGGTGATATAGCGGGGATCGAGGATCTGGGATCGGGAGAGCGCGGGTATGTTTGATATGTTAAATAAGGAGGTAATCAACGACAGTAATCTTAAATTCTGGATCTCCTCAAAAAAAAGAGAAGATCATCCTGGAATGATCTCCTCTTCGTATTGACCCTATTTAATACCGTAAAATATTCAGATATCCACAAGTAGTGTCGAGAATTACAGTTCAAAAGTTTCGTCTATGTAAACATCGAATGGTGTGCCCGGTTGAACGACAATATTTTTCCCTTTCACTGCCAAAAACAACGGGTTTACGACAAGAGCGGCAGCAATCACAGCATTTGATCTAGATTTGCCGTCACCACCTTGTTGAGCACGCAATTTTACGGGTTTGCCACTTTCAGGTAGATACAAGTAGTCAATTGAAAAATTGAGTTTACCCTTCCGACCTGCCATTTTACTTGGTGAGGCCTCTGTAATCGTACCTACAACACGAGCACCTTTGGGAATCACCACCTTGTCTCCAGAAGTGATAGGCTCAGACAAAATGAACTCTACTGTATTGCCAGCTTTTTCCTTGCCACTATCTAACAGCATGGTGTTCTCTACTTTAATCAACGTTCCTTCATAAACCGTTACTTGAGCAACAGCTGTCCCAAGCATGAAGACTAGTGAAAAGCACAGCGTTAAAACGGATACTTTCATGAGCATAATCGTTTAGAAATTTCAATAGGTGAGTTTGGTTAGACCATTTATTTGTTATTTGGCCTTGAGACAATTTTATGCACAAACTATTGCCACTCAAAGAATATTTTCGAACCAATTCGAACTAATCCGAGACAAAAACGAACCGATCTGGGACAAGTGTGGTGGATTTCACAACTACACCATTAATAAAGTGCAAATAAATCCAAAACATGAAATCGGAGGATTAATTTGATTCAATTGCAGTGAAACTAATATCAGTTAATATCCATTCACCCCACCCAATCCCACCTTTCGCAAATTCTGCAAACACTATCGCATGTGACGGCATCCCAGAAATACTAAATTACTTTTGAGACAGAAGTCTTCGAAGTAAACGGACAGGAGGCTCAAATGGTCAGAACGGTAGTGATAGGTGGTAATTTCGCGGGACTGACCGCGGCATTGGAAGTGAAACGATTGGGTGGAAAGACCCACGAGGTGACGGTTATCGACCGCAACGACAACTTCCTGTTCGTCCCTTCGCTGATTTGGGTGCCCACTAAGCGCAGAGAAGTGTCAGACATTTCGATACCAAAACGCGACGTACTTGAAAAGCGGGGCATCCAGTATGTGAAGGCCGAAGCGCTGTCTGTGGATCCGGACGCTAAAGTCGTGAAAACGACCGCTGGCGACTTCACTTACGATCAATTGGTGATCGCAACCGGACCCAAGGTGAAATATGATGTAGCACCCGGCGTAGCTGAATACGCACATTACATCGGAACCCCTGACAGGGCTATGAAGACGCGTCACGCATTGGAGGAGTTCAAAAAAAACCCGGGACCCATCATCATCGGAGCCACACAGGGCGCCGGTTGCATGGGCGCCGCATACGAGTTCCTGTTCAACATTGAAAAATGGCTGCGTGAGGAGAAAATCCGCGATAAAGTGGATTTGTATTGGATAACACCCGAACCGTTTCTCGGTCACTTTGGCATAGACGGTATGGCCGGCGGTGAGACGATGCTCAAGTCGTTCATGAAGATGTTCAACATCCATTACCGCACCGAGGTCGGCGTGGAAATGATGGACGACAAACAGCTGACGCTCACTACGGGGGAATCGATCCCCTACAGCTTTGCCATGTTGATGCCGCCGTTCGTCGGGGTAGATTTCGTGACGAACTCCCCGAAATTGATGGCGACTGCCAATGGTTACTTGCCCGTCGGCGACAACTACAGACATAAGTTGTACCTGGACGTGTGGGCAGCCGGAATAGCCGTAGATGTCAAATTGCCATTCATACCGGGTAAAGTGCCTTTCGGTTCGCCGAAGACAGGATACCCAAGCGATGAAACCGGTAAGATTGTCGCGAAGAACATCATCCGGACAACACGAGGAGAGGCAAAGCTGATTGAGAAGCCATGGGGAAAGATCGCCGGACTGTGCATCATGGACGCCGGCAAGAAGGAAGTACTTATTTTGAGCAACAACCTGTTCAAACCAAGACAGTTCGCCATTATGTTGCCGAACGTGATCTACGACTTCAACAAGGTTCTGCTCGAGAAGTACTTTCTGTGGAAATTCCGTCACGGTTTCAGTTTCTTACCGTAACGGAGAAAGGAGCAATCGTAATCGACAACGATCAGATTAAAGAACATATGACCCCTGAACACTAGAGGGCCCCGTACGCGGGGCCCTTGTTATTTTGGGGGGAAACGATGCTTGGCCCATATCTCCTGCTGTTCGGCGTTCAGGTATGACCACGCCACGAACCGGCTAGATTTGATTCCTTGCGACATGGCGACGGTTTTGACCTGCACGGCCTCCACTTCGTCGAACATGTTGTAGATTGCGGGGAGGTTTTCCTTCTTCGAGACCAGCGTCGTAAACCAAAGCACCCGGTTTCGGTAGTTCCTGCTCTCCTTGACCATGCGGCGGACAAACTCCAACTCGCCGCCCTCGATCCAAAGCTCGTTGTCGGATCCCCCAAAATTGCGGATGTCCCGATCGGGCTCGCGTTTGCCCAAGTTCCTGAACTTTCGGAGGCCGGCATTGAGCGCCTCCTTTTTGGAGGCGAAGAAGGGAGGGTTGCAGACGGTGGCGTCGAAGAGGTCGTCCTTGAGGATGACGCCGTCAAACACGTGGCTTTTGTCAGCCTGCAGGCGCAGCTCGAACCGGTCTTTGAGGGACTCGTTTCCGTACATGATCTTCTCGGCAGACGCCAGGGCAACCGTGTCGATGTCGGTGCCGGCGAATGACCACCCATACTCGTGGATGCCGACGATTGGATAGATCACGTTGGCGCCCGTCCCGATATCCAAAATGCGTATCTGGCTTCCCTTGGGCACTTTCTTGCCGTTCGCAATGGCCAGCACGTCGGCCAGGTGATGGATGTAGTCGGACCTTCCGGGCACCGGCGGACACAGGTACCCGTCGGGGATGTCCCAATACTCGAGTTTGTAGGCATCCATCAACAGCGCCCTGTTGAGCTCCTTCACATAGTCGGCTTTGACGCGCCCGTAATACATGACGGAGTACTGGAACACCGGGATGATGGCGGCAATCAGCTTTCTTCGCTTCAGCTCCAGCGCAAGCAGCCACTCAATCACCACATTGTCCACCTCCTCCTTCTCCATCTTTGTCTTCACCACATCGAGGTTGTCCAGCGTGATGATGGGCACAATCACGGCGGAGTTGCGCAGCGCAAGTGCAAACGACAGGTTCCACTTCTCCCCCACGTCGAGGCAAAACTCATCGAGAAACACCGTGTCGACGAAGCCGTTGAGCAGGCACCAGTACAGCAGCCGGGCTCGGTTGCCGTCCGGCGCGACGCGGTAGCTGATGAAGATGTTGTAATGGCTATTCAGCAACGGCGTCGTCGTCACCTGCGTCGGGATTTTGATCCAGTCCGCAAGCATCTGCCTCGTCACCGTCACCCGCTGCCTGCTGCCCCCACCAGGACCCACAACCTCCGCAAAAATGTCTTTGTTGTTCTTATCCTTGGCATCGTTGAGACTCACCTGTGCCATTCCCTGCGGCGTC
>CAYZWQ010000136.1:0-8017 GCA_964481355.1 uncultured Chitinophagales bacterium | reverse complement strand
ATGATGCTCAAGACCTTGTCATACATCAGAAAGGGTGGGGCCGGCAGCATCCGAGGCGGCGAAATGGCCGCATATCAACGCTTCAGTATCATGCGGTTAGACACCAATGAGGTGTCTTTCAGGGATGGCTCCGGACTGTCGTCGACGAACCTCGTCAGCACCGGGTTTCTCTCCGGTCTGCTTCACGCCATGACTAAAAGCCCTAACTTCAGCCATTACGACTCATCTATGACGGTGGCGGGGGTCGACGGAACGTTCCGGAACCGGATGGCAGGCTCGCCTCTTGAGGGGAACTTGAGGGGCAAGTCGGGCTCCATTTCCCGGACGCGTGCATTCAGCGGCTATTTGAGGACCAAATCGGGGAAGCTCGTATCTTTCAGCATGATCGCCAACAATTTCCGTGTGCCTTCCCGCGAGATCGACCGGGTACACGAGACAATTGCAACCATGATATTTGACGCTCTATAGCATGGCAGTAAACATTATCAACGGTACTTTGGTCGCCGAACACGTCCGTTCAGAGGTCAGGGACGATGTGCAGCACCTGGTATCGAAAGGCCAACGACCGCCGAAGCTGATGGTTGTGATTGTGGGTAGCGACCCTGCGTCGCAGATATACGTGCGTTCCAAGACGTCGGCTTGTTCGAAGGTGGGCATCGAATCGGAGACGATGCGACTTCCAGACACCATCTCGGAGAGGGAGCTGCGCGAAATCATACGGCGCCTGAATGAAAATCCTGACATCGACGGGATCCTGGTGCAACTTCCGCTTCCTGCCCACATTCATCCGCTGACCGTCATCGAGACCATTGATCCCAGAAAAGATGTGGATGGCTTCCACCCCATGAACGTCGGAAGGCTCACGATCGGCCAGCCGACATTTAAATCGTGCACGCCGGCCGGGGTGTTGGAACTTTTCAGGTATTACAGCATCCCTACGAAGGGGAAGCATGCCGTCGTGGTGGGAGCCAGCAACATTGTCGGATCGCCGATGGCGATCATGCTGTCGAGGGAGAATGACACAGGCAAGGCCACCACGACCATCTGCCACAAATACACCAAGGACCTCACGAAGCACACCATCGATGCCGACATCCTGGTCGTGGCCGTGGGTCTGCCGAGACTGATCACGGGACACATGGTCAAGGAAGGTGCCGTCGTGATCGACGTTGGTATGAACCGGATTCCTGATCCGTCCAGCGAGAAAGGGTATCGGCTCGTAGGCGACTGCGAATACGAATCCGTATCTGAAAAGGCCAGCTGGATCACGCCCGTACCGGGTGGTGTTGGACCCATGACGGTTGCGATGCTGATGAAGAACACGCTCCTGGCGGCAAAAAACTCCATTTATCCAGATTAGAACATATGCAATAATAATGTGACACTATGTTGTCACCTTGGTCCTTTATCATGCTTAAAACGGCAACTTGATAAAGGATACGAACATGTCTACCGCATACAGCCTCCAATCTGACACCCAACTCACCCTTACATCGGTCCCAGCGGGGATTCCACTGCTCACCAGCGAGCTCTACCATTTGCTTGGATGGGATGGGTTGAGCGATTCGCTCAAAAAGCTCGTCGAACCCGACATCCACGATTATGTGTCCACCATCATCAATGAGGAGCCTGTCGTCGCTGCGCAGGAGCAGCGTCGCAGAAGGATCGTCTATTGGATCGAGGCATTCCGCAGCGGTATGTGCTCAGAGCAGACGGCATTGGCAGCATTGAGCGACTGATTTTTTGGGTGCGTCTTAGCGGTAAAGTGTGTATTTTTCTGAAACGCCCACTTCACCCGATTTGTATGCCCACAGTCAACGACGGGAAATTCACCCGTCTCGGTCTGACGTACGACGACGTCCTTCTGGTTCCTGCCTATTCCAACATACTTCCGCGCGAAGCCGATGTCAGCGTGCAACTGACCAAGAAGCTGAAATTGAACACTCCGATTCTTAGCGCGGCGATGGACACGGTTACAGAGTATCGTCTTGCCATCGCACTGGCTCGTGAGGGTGGCATCGGAATTCTGCACAAGAACATTCCCACAGCCGATCAGGCCGAGCAGGTGCGCCTTGTCAAGCGCAGTGAGAGCGGCATGATCGTCGACCCGGTGACCCTGAACAAAGAAGCCACCGTGCGCGATGCTCGATCGTTGATGACGAAGCATAAAATTGGCGGCATCCCCATTGTGGACAAGGAGGGGGTCCTGTTGGGAATCGTGACCAACCGGGACCTTCGCTTCGAGACGCGCATGGACCGTCCATTGGTCGAGATCATGACCCATGAGAATCTGGTTACCGCTCGGCAAGGAACAACCCTCGAAGAGGCCGAAAGTTTGCTGCAGGATTACAAGGTTGAAAAGCTTCCGATTGTCGACGACAACCGGAAGTTGGTAGGGCTGATCACCTTCAAAGACATCGAGAAGAAGAAAAACTTCCCAAATGCCTGCAAGGACAACATCGGAAGGTTGCGAGTCGGTGCAGCGGTCGGCGTCACGCCAGACACCATCGATAGGGTCAAACTTCTTGTCGAAGCCGGAGTTGACCTTGTTACCATCGACACCGCCCATGGCCATTCGGAAGGTGTATTGCGCATGGTGCGCACGATCAGGTCGGAATATCCGGCGCTCGACATCATGGCGGGCAATATCGCGACCGCAGCCGCTGCCGAGGCGCTTGCCAAGGCAGGTGCGGATATCGTCAAAGTAGGGGTTGGTCCTGGCTCGATCTGTACCACTAGGATCGTAACAGGTGTCGGCGTACCACAGCTCACAGCCGTGATGGAAGTCGCCGAATTTACCCGGGGTTCAGGCATCGGACTTGTGGCTGACGGTGGCATCAAACAGACGGGAGACATCCCCAAGGCCCTCGCTGCGGGCGCCGATGCCGTCATGCTCGGTTCGATGTTTGCCGGCGTCGACGAGGCTCCAGGTGAGACGATTATATACGATGCTCGCAAGTTTAAGTCCTACAGGGGAATGGGCAGCCTTGGTGCAATGGCCAAGGGAAGCAAGGACCGATATTTCCAGGATGTGGAAGACGACATCAACAAGCTGGTTCCTGAGGGCATCGAGGGGCGCGTTCCCTACAAAGGGTACCTGGGCGAGGTGGTCTTCCAAATGGTGGGAGGACTCCGTGCTGCCATGGGATATTGCGGGGCATCGTCCATCGAGCAGCTCAAAGACGCCCGGTTCGTCCAGATAACCTTTGCCGGCATGCGCGAGTCGCATCCGCATACGGTGCAGATCACCAAGGAAGCGCCGAACTACAGCATCGGCTGACATGCGGACGCTGCTTTTCATCGCCTACTACCTTCCTCCGATGGGAAGCAGTGGCGTGCAGCGTCCATTGAACCTTCTGCGGCATTTGCCGTCGTTCGGATGGAATCCCGTCGTGTTGGCTCCTGAAACCGGCTTGTACCATACTCTGGACCACTCGCTTGAAGAAGAGCTGAAGGATCTCGATCTTCCCATCTATAGGGTGCCGTCGACGACGCCGTTCCATGTCGGGGGTGGTGCTGCCAGACGGTCGCCACGCATTCCGGAAACGCTCGCAAGGGTGTTGCGTTGGGTGTCCGCGTTTCGGTACATGCCCGACAATAAAATTGGATGGATCGACCCTGCTTTCGATTTGGCCAAAGTCATCATCGAGAAGCACAACCCGGAGCTCGTTTTCGCCACGTCGCCACCGCCATCGAATTTGATGCTTGCAGCTCAGATTCGACGACACAGTTCGCTTCCGACCATCTTCGATTTCCGTGATGACTGGGTCGGCAATCACCAGCAGGTCTATCCCACGCCCTGGCATCGCAGGAGGATGGAAAAGCTGGAGGTAGAGACAGTCGCCGAGTCGGATGCCATCTCTACGGTTAACACATTCATTAGGGACGCCATCGCTGGTCGTCACCCCAATTATTCGGGGCAACTGATGTCGATCCCAAGTGGATACGACGCCAGGTTATTTGAGAGACATGGAACGCCGTCACTTTCGCGTGACAGTTCAAAGACCACCATTTTATACAGTGGTCGTTTTTATGGGGAAAACCAACCGGACGTCTTCTTGAAGGCATTCTCGAATATGCTTCTCAAGCACCCGCTGTACAAAAACTCGGTGAGGCTGGTATTTCAGGGTGGACTTGAGAGCCGCCACCACAGGCTCATCGAAACGCTGGACCTTGCGGATATCACGCTGGACCTCGGATACGTGGATCATGCAACATCGGTTGCCAATCTCCTTCAAGCCGACCTATTGTGGCTTGTTGCTGCTCATAGAAATCGAGGCGAGCAAGTTTCGACCGGTAAAGTTTACGAATACATGGCATCCGGCAAGCCTGTGTTGGCTTTGGCGCCGCACGATGGGGCGCTTCATCAAATTCTGGATGGATATGCATCGTATGATATCGCCTCACCTTGGAATCATGAAAACGTCGAGGAACATCTCGACAAGTTGCTAATTGCTCATGTGAAGGGTACATTGCCACCTGCGAACATGAGCTATGTATCCCAATTCACATTCGAAAACACGGCACGCAGCATGGCTGATCTATTCAACAGCGTGACAGCGAACAAAACAGGGCAGGACCGCGATGCTTGATCTGCTCAAATTGCTTTTTCGCCGACGTGACCGTGATCTGATCGTGATGATCGTCGATCAGAAGGGAACGAGTGAACCGGACGAGATCAAGCTAAACGCTGACAGGCAATCACGCTGGTTCAAAGTTGCACTCACTTCTGCCGGTCTTTTTCTGGTCATGTTCTTGGTTCTGCTCGTCCTCCGTTGGACTGCGGGAGGAGACGCACGCATCCGGATGGAGCTGAACGATCTCGCCGGAAGGGTGAGCGCCTTGTCTGATTCAGTGGAAGTGCGCGACCAGCAGCTGCTTCAAATAAGGAACACGCTTTCAGGTGGTGCTCGAACGGGCTCTGAAGTGCAAAATCAACCCTCGCAGTCAGAACGTACGCCAAGGCTAGATAATCCGCCATCTGGCGAGGAGGGTGGTGAATATGCAGAAGTAGTATTCCCTGCTGATTGGAGCCTTACGACACGGTCGGCGGTGGCACGGCCTAGTATCCGTGGTGGTGCTGGTGTGGAGCTGGCGGCCACATTTCCGGCACGCATTCCGGTGAGCGGAAGAATCACGAGGTCCTACATGCCAGAAATCAGACACTACGGCACGGATGTCGCAGTTCGGGAGGGAACCGTTCTCAGGAATTTCGCCCGGGGCACAACCATTGGGTCGGATTGGACGATACCATACGGTTATGTGGTCACGATCATCCATGATGACGGCTTCGTGGTCGTGTACAAGCATCTCGTCGCGAGCAGCGTACAGTCGGGCGATGTATTGCAAAAGGGCGATCAAATTGGTATTGTCGGAATGGCAGGCACATTGAGCAGTGGGCCTCATTTACACATTGAATTATGGAAAAATGGGTCGCATATTGACCCCATGTTATATTTCATTGAATGAAATGGATATAACCCCACACCTACAATCAATAACCAGGAATGGAATATGTTTGGAAACAGGGAGAAGGGAACACCTATGGAATCGCCAACCAAACCGTCGCTTGTCAACTTAATCGGTGAAGGAACCACGATACGAGGCACCGTCGATGCCGACGGGGATCTTCGAATCGCAGGTTACGTGATTGGCAATGTGCGATGCAAGGGGAAGGTCATCATTGCCAGAGGCGGTAAAATTGAGGGTGACATGCACGCAGAGGAAGCCGATGTGGCCGGCCAGGTGGTGGGCCAGCTCAACCTCAGCCGGAAGCTCAGCCTGCGAAGCGGCTGCGAGGTCGACGGCGACATATTCACCAAGTCGTTGAACATTGAGGACGGTGCACTGTTCGAGGGACGCTGCGTCATGCGCGAAGCCACTGCCAAAGTAAACCCGATAGCAGGTAAGAACTCCGAAGCCAAAGCGGGCAGTGCCGGATGAGAGACCCCTTTCAGCTCAACAAATATGCGGAGCTGATGGGTATTGGCATCGAAATGGCCGTCTCGATGGTGTTGCCCGTCCTAGTCGGCATTTATATTGACCACCGGTTCGACACCACCCCATGGGGTGTTCTGGTCGGTGCGTTCCTGGGCATGGCGTCTATGGCCCTGAAGTTGTACAAAGTGGCCGTTCTTTCGAATTCAAGGGGGCGCAAACCGCCCAAGGACTCACACTGATCATGTCGTCATGTTTTATCTGTTGAGCATACTGATCACCGCGGTTGGCCTCCTAGTGGGGCTGGCGGTGTTTCCGCAATATCAGAGCGAGATTGTTATTGGAATACTTCTTCCGTGGGCGAATGCGGTCGCCGGATTTTCGTACATGTCGCGCAGCTTGTTTGGCGAATCGAAAAAATTCGCAATGGCTGCGATAGCCAATACGGGGCTGAGGCTGGCGATCATGCTGGTGGCGTTCACAATTGTGCTTGTTTTGCTGGATGTGGATGAATTTGTGTTTATCATTGCGCTGTTTTTTTCTTATATTTGTAATTCTATACTAGAGACGATATATCTCCAACGACTCAAACCAAAAACCTAGCCCCTGAGCCGTCGCTGATGACACTCGCGAAACGTACCGTATCGCTTATTTTATTGACCCTCCTTGTGATGCCAGCCATAGCCGCTGCGGCCGCCCCCGGGCAGGCCAGCAACAGGGTGGACATCATGGACAAGCTGGCCAACCACTATTATCTGGATTTTAAGCCGGTCGGCAAAGTGGAGCTTCCTCGTCTCCTGTATGCAAACGGAAGTTTTTCGTTCTACACCAGCACTACGGCCGCATTGAACAGCGGCGACGGCTGGGTCGACGAGTACTACCATCAGAATCCCGGCACGGAGGTGTTCAAAGAGGACGGGAAACTGGCTCCGGCCAGCTACCATCTGGTGCGTGAGGATGGCTCCCATCCTTCGGTCGACTTTTCGTTGAGCTCCCATTTGGTTTGGTTCATGATCTCAGGATTTCTTGTGCTGTTCATCTTCGCTCGCATGCGGAACAAGTACACGACAGATTCCAAGGACGGATTGGTTCCCAAAGGACCGCTGCAGAATATGTTCGAGGCTTTGGTCATTTTCGTTCGCGACGACATTGCACTCGCCAATATCGGTCCGGAGAAGTATCTGAAATACACTCCTTACCTGCTCACAGCATTCTTCATGATCCTGTTCATGAATTTGTTCGGGTTGGTGCCCTGGGGAGTCACCTCAACGGCTGACGTTGTCGTCACGGCGGTATTGGCCATGTTCACGTTTGTGATCACCCAGATTGCCGGTTCCAAGGACTATTGGCGGCACGTCTTCGCCATGCCCGGCATTCCGAAGTTCATGCTCGTCATCCTTACACCTGTAGAGATATTGGGACTCTTCACCAAGCCATTTGCCCTCACCGTGCGTCTTTTCGCTAACATGAGCTCCGGTAAAATGCTCGTGTACAGCATCCTCGGTATGATTTTCATTTTCGGGGAATTGTTCGGCACGATGGTTGGAATTGGATCCTCGGTGATCTGGGTCGGATTCACCGTCTTCATCTATGCAATCAAGGTGTTTGCATCCTTCTTGCAGGCATACATATTCACAATGTTCTCCGCTCTTTACATTGGTATGGCCGCTGCCGACCACGAGCATGAACATGAGCACGAGCACGGACACGAGCATGCTCACGCCGCAACGACGGCCTCTGCTCACTGAAACATTTGCTATCTAAACCATACACGTAACACACGAACGCTTAAAGGAGCAACAAAATGGAATACGCATACTTGGCTGCCGGTCTTGGTGCCGGTCTCGCAATGATTGGTGCTGGTCTTGGTATCGGCATGATCGGCAAGAGCGCCATGGAAGGTACAGCACGTCAGCCGGAAGCTACTGGCGACATCCGTACCTCGATGATTATTTCGGCGGGTCTTATTGAAGGTGCAACCTTCTTTGCCCTCGCCATCTGCATCATCATGGCCCTCAAGTAATTCGCCACATCATCCGTCAGACCGTTAACACTCCATTCGGTAACCGACCATGACACC
>CAYZWQ010000135.1:0-8018 GCA_964481355.1 uncultured Chitinophagales bacterium | reverse complement strand
GATCACGAACCGGCCTATCTGGCCATCCTTGGTCACAAACCGCGCTTTGAGGTAGTCGGGAACGTCGTCAATCTGCAGAGCTGCCACCGTTCTTGAGGCCCTGCGCAGTTTGTCGAGATAGTCGTCTTCGGATGCCGACAGGAATGGATCGTCTAAAAGCTGCCTGATATCAGATATTTTTGCGAGCTTCGTCTGAACCGCCGAGTCGGTTACAGGAAATCGTTCCTGCAACGCCTCCACTTCGTCAATTACAGGATTTATCGTGTCGTTTTCCATCTTATAGCGGATGGCAGACAGAAGCTCGTTCACTTCCTGGTCAGTCTCGGCAATTACATAGGCTGGGTTGCGACGCTGCGAACGAAACACTTTGCCAGTAATCTCAGAGAACTCCTGATAGTCGGTGAACTCTGGCTCCAACAGCCCAAAATCGTACTCAAAGCGCAAGTTTGGAGTGTAAAATAGCACCATAATCGATATTACGGACCCTAAGGCCACAATCGTTCTGGAAAATGGATACCTGGCTTTGTCGATGCTTCGCTCTTCGATGGGCTTGTTCTGGTTCAGCAAGATGAAACCCATTTTCTCGCACACCACGATCAGCGACGGCATCACAAAAAGCATGCAGAAAAAAGCCAGAAGAATACCCGTTCCCGAAATGAACCCAAACTCGGAAAAGCCCCTAAAATCGGCGATCATCAGTACATAAAGCGCCGCTGCTGTGGTGAGTGCGCTCGTCATGATGGCTGATCCGGTGCTGTCGTAGGTGGTCATGAGCGAATCTTCGACTCCAAGGCCAGATGAGCGTATCTCCAAATATCTGGCATAAAAGTGAATGCCGTAGTCGATGCCCATGCCAAACAAAATCACGAACAACACGGAAGTCATGGTATTGAGCATTCCAAGCGTGATATATGCCAGGCCGAACGTATAGCTGAGGCTGATGACCAACGGCAACCCGATCACCAGCAACGGCACGGGAGCCCTGATAATGTGCGACCAAACCGTCGCCGTCTGATCGGTGCTCAACCCTCGACGGTAGTTGATGTACTTTTTCGCAAAGAAATACACCATCACCACAAAGAGCACGCTCGATATGCCACTTGCAAAACTGCTGAACACATCCTTCATGATGGAGTCGAGTTCCATGAGGTGCTTCATGAGGCGCCCCCCGTAACTGACTTGCATTTCGGCGTTGTAGCTGGCAGGATTCAACCGGTTGATGAGAGAATCGGTGGTGTCGAACATGTCGCGAAGAAAGCGAATGTCACTTTTTGAACCCGTAGGGAAAAACTTTACCACCATTACCGTCGAATCGGCACTTATGGGATATTCGTTGGGGATGATCGCCTCATAGCTCGCCTCAAATTGCCTGAGGTCAGCATCATCTTCCGGATCGGCCAATTCTTCCTCATCGTCATCCAGACCCAGGTCGAAGTAAAAGGGGTTTGCCTCCAGCTTGACCTCTTCCGACTTTCGGGTCAGATAATTTTTAATGGCATCCAGTTCATGGTGCGTTGCCAGAAATAGGGCATTGTCTTTCAGTACGTCGGTTTCCTTGCGAAACTCCACCCTCTCGAAGAACAGCTCCCCCTTCTGCTCGTAAACGGCTTTCGATGCAGCCGCAATCAGATCTTCGGCGAACTTGCGGTTGTCGTCGAACGATGGCGACACAATGGCCACCTGCATGTCAATTTCGCCGCCGACTGTTTCCTGAAGCTTGTCGAGCGCCCTCACACTGTTGTAGCTTTTGGGCAGCAAATTGGCGATATCGGTGTCAACCTTCAGCTTTAAAGCCAATATCGCAGTAAAAACAGCAAGACCGATCGCCACGAACAAGACAATGTACGGATGCCGTATATTGACGCGAACCAAAGACCGAAGAAACCGTAAAATGGAATTCATCAAATTATCTGCTAAACAACGGGCATCTTACAATTTGGCACCCGACGAAGGAATTAAAAAGGTACTGATTTAAGATGAATCGTTGAAATATATTGAGTGTTGCTTTCCGTCTTATAAGCATACGTAACATCGTTTTGGTTCCAAAAGTAACCCACATAACTTATGACATCTGCAATGCCACTCGTCACCTGTGTTATGATCACCGCAAACCGCGGCCACCTCGTGCACAGATCTGCCCAATGCTTTGCCTCCCAGAGCTATCCAAACAAGGAACTGTTGGTAATCGACGACGGCGACGAGAATCTTGAACCCATTTTGAGTCGCTATGCACCAGGTCAATTCAGGTATATCAAGATCCATAAGAAGGAAGGACAGAACCTGGGTTATCTGCGAAACCTGGGGCTGGATGAGGCAAAGGGAGCTTACATTGCCCAATGGGACGACGACGACTGGTACCACCCAGACCGATTGGCTGTCCAAGTTTCTGTCCTCGAAGACGGAATCGATGCCTGCTGCCTTCAAGGCACCCTCATGCATCTGAACGTCGAGCCATATCTTGAACATCCATATGTTGGCATCCTGCCGAACGGTGTACCTGGAACCATCGTGCATCGCAACAATCCTGCTGCAAGATACCCCTTGGAACCCCGCGGCGAAGACACCACTTTCCTCGACTTTTGGATGAAACTTAAGTATCACATTTTGCCAAGAGGCCACTCCTACCTGTTCATCCGTTGCTTTCACGGAAACAATACATGGGAGCAAGTGCACTTCACACGCAGGATTCGAAACAACTTTCGCGACACTCTTGGCTATTTTTGGCACGCGAACATTCGCAGGAACCTGTTTCGCCATCGTAAGTTCCAGCTGAGCGAAGCAGAACGGTTGGCATTCGAGAGGTATATTGCCGAGTCGCGCGCCTTGGGATTATTTTGATGCCGGTGTGAGCGGGTTTATTCGCTTAAACATCACTGACCCATAATCGGCGAATGCAAATGAGCCGGTGTTGTTCGCATCGCTCAGTATCAGGATGGCAAGGGGTCGCTTAGGCGGCTCTTCACCAAAGAAGTCGCGGTAGTCCTCCACGATGTTTCGATCGAATTGTATCCACTCCCCCATTCGACTCGTGCCCGTCTCCTTCACAATGATCTTCTGCTTGCCTTTCGAAAGAAAAGTTCCTTTCGGGAGCGTGGAGCTCCACGTATACCGGATCACTTTTGGAATCCTGAAGATACCCGACAACTCAAACACCACATAGATGCTTGCCGCCGTGTCATTCAGCTTCTCCACATCCTCGTTGCCACCAGTTGGTACTGCATGAACACGCCATTCCCAGCTCAAGATAGGATGGCTGGCCAAATCAATCTCGGAAGTATCGTGAATTGGTAGGCCGATATGCATGGCGTCCATGCCTGAATATCGGAGGTACTTTTTCCCGTCCTCCTCTACGACTCTATACCGGTACTTCACTTTTTTTTCGGCAGATAGATCCTTCAAACGGACATCGCCATCTCTTACAAACCACTTTGACGGCATCGATCCCACTTGATCACCCGAAAAGTCATCGAGTAAAATGTCGCCATTTTCGAGCATGGTCACTGCAACTTGGGCATGTGAGTGCAAGCATGTGAACATTAACAAAGCCAAGCTCACAAGTATGGTTGATATCAGCTCCAGCAGTGAGCATCTATGGGTGCAGCTCGTGGTCATTGCTCAGTAACGCTCGTCGCTGAATACTATTTTTGAGTCGATATCTCCCTCATCGGGCTCTGGTACCGACAAAACCTCCTTGAACGAGGGTTTCCAGGTAAGCCAGGTGAAGAAACCAACATTGATGAGTTTGTTCATAACGGACGAAACGAGCAACATGGATGCAAGTTCAGCTTGCGGAATTCCAAATGTACCCGATAACCCAATCACGATCGAGGCGAAGATCAGGTCCTTGTTGGGAAGAAGCGGAATGCGGCTTGTTGCGATCTTGGCAGCCATCAGGCTGAACCAATTCGTGAGTGACACCGCTGGTATGGCGACCACCCACTGCAACAGCTCGAGCGCGTGCACGGCCAACAACCTGCTGGTGTGAATCCCGAGGATGTACAACGCCTCCCGCTTTGAGAGGGAAAACCAGAGTCGCCTGTAATACCAAGCAACGGCCGACAGAACCAATACGATCAGAACAACCCATGGAAGCCAAAATCGCCCCTCGCTTCCCACGATGTCATTGAAACCGACGTGCCCGAACGTCATGAAAATGCCAATCAACAAAATGGCGATCATCGTGGAAGATACCGTCGAAAGAATGTTGTTGTCGCGAATAACGGCAATGATCTCCCTTTTGGGGCGGTCGAAACGCTTTTTTGCCCAATAATAAAGGTACACCTCACCTGAGTATGTGATGACGTCGGAGTTGTAGATCTTCTTGTAGATAAAAACGGGCAATCCTTGGCCGATCTTAAACCGCCACGTCTTTTTGTAGATAAACAGCTCGGATATCGGCAACGCCATGTATATGGCGAACTGCAGCAGATAGAACAGCGGGTTTGTAGGAAGGCTGCGAATTACCTCTCCCCAACCCACAAGCGAGAGCTGGTATACGAGAACTCCAATTATCCCTATTTGAACAGCACGGTTGAACCACTTTTTCCATGGTGACAAGCGTGCAGATCCCGCTTCCGACGTTTCACCGTTTCTAGTAACCTCGGGTTCGCGTTTCAAAACGTGGATAGCTTCTGCTCAGTTTCTGAAGGCAGCGGATGTGAGGCCATGTGTCTCGACGACCTAGTGGTGAGTCGTTGCCACACGAGATCGGAGAATCTGTTGAACGGTTGTTTTTGGTGGTACCAACCAAAATGCAGGCAGTAAGGAGTTACATTCATGTAATCGCCATTGCCCGGGTAAAGCGAGAACAACATCAACCAAAAATTGCGGATGCGCCTAGATTTCAGGCCACGCAACGAATAGACGAAAGGATTACTGTAATATCTGCAGGAGACATACTCAAATTCAGGGTCATACTGGGTGAAGTCCTCAATGAAATCAAGTTGCGGGGAATTCATGCCCTGAAGCCATGGATACACCGGCACATTTAGCTTTGACATAGCCATAGCAAGGCTCCACTCACACGATTCCTCATTGCGGCCCTCCTCCAATGTGCGGCTTCGGAAGTGGGTTTCAGCCTTCCTGCCCAACATTTCTGAAGCGGTTTCGCACACCTGCCGGGTCATTTCAGGGTCACACGCATAGATCATCCCCGACTGTACCCTGCTCAGGTAGGTCAACCCAAACCGCTTTAAAGTCCTCTTGCGATGGTTGAAGAGTACGTCCTTCAAAATGGCGAATCCTTTTGGAGCGCCAAAAAATGGGTCGGATACCAACGTCCCCGTAATCGTGAAGGGATGGGGCGCCAGGCTTGTCCACAGCGAATCGGGATTTCTGCACCACACGATATCGGAGTCCAAAAACATGTTCCGTTCAAAGATCATGTATTTGTGCACGTTGTGCTTGAATCCAACGATAGACCTATGATCGGGATGCAACGACACGTAATGGTCGAACAAGTGGCTCAGGCCGGATCTTTCAAGCGCGTCCTTGTGGTGCTGTTCGCAGATAAGCGCCACCTGGCGATCAACGTCATGGCGTCTTAGCGATATGACCGAGGCGACCGCATGACGGAGGTACTTCTCGTTTCCGTAAACAACGTAAACATAACCCTCGCCAAGGATCGGGCTAATAGAGACCGATCGTAACATCGACTATGATAAATTAAGATATGACTCTAAAGATACGAAGAATTAGTATCTTCGCCGATATCAGACCTTTTCGGCACGCTTCCGCAATGCATCGAGCAGAGAGGCAAATCCGCGCTTGCGAATCGTATTTTGAAATGACTTCTGATAGGACGCTGCAGTGGACACGTTGTCGATTACAATATCGGTGATGAACCATTTGTTGCCCTTCTTCGACATCGCGTAGCTCACGGGCGTTCGAACATTCTCGAATACCGCAATCGTTTTCACCATGGCTGTTGTGCCATTCACGGAAACGTCTTCGTAGGTCACGCTGGCGCGGTATATATCAGGCTTTGCCAACGACTGATCGCGAATGATCTTCGAGAATAGATCCACAAATTCAGTCTGCTGTGCCGGGGTGGCCTCCGTCCAAGTATCCTGAAGGGCCATTTTTGCCATGGCCTCAAAATCGACCATGTCGTTGATGATCGACTGGAGTTTTTCAGTCTGCTCTTGAGTATGCTTGGTGCCTTTCGGACCCATCAAGGCTTTGATTTCGGCATCCCTGCGCTGCATCAGTTGCTTGATTTCGTTCGAGTCGTTGACGGTCGATGCCTGAGCCATTCCTGTTCCGATAGCTACAAGCAGAAATGCCAATAAAATGAAAAAGTTGCTTCTGTACATTTGGGATATCATTTATTCGAAGATTGGACGACCGGCAGCCTGTTTGAGTCTGCCAAGACTAACGTTGAACTCATAGACTCTCTGCAAGTACTGAACCTCTAACTCAAGATTCGTCTTGACCGCGTCAACAAGATTCTTGACCTCTCCCAAACCAAGATCGTAGTCAATTTGTTCCTGTTGCAGCCATTCCTTGCTGGTTTGAAGTGCTTCGGAGGAAGTTTCGATTCTCCGTTGTGCCAAGATGGCATTTTTGTATTTTTCGTTGGCGTCGAGCATCACCCCAGTAACGACCGCGTCACGGCTGTATTGTGCCTGACGGTACTGCAGCCTGGACTTCTCAGCCTTTTGAGACAAGGACGCAAAGTTTAAATTCTGCCGCAGTCCAAACGAATAGACCAAGTTGACGTAATTGTACCTGTTGCCGAAGAGCGGCTGTTGCTGTATCGGACGCGGGGTATAAACATACTCGGCGCCAAGACCAAGAAACAATGACGGCAGCTGTAGCGCCTTTTGTGCTCTCCACCCGGCATAAGCGGCATCCACGGCTGCATCGAGGGCCTTTGTTTCTGGCCGGTTCGACGTGGCAGCAACAGTAAAATCGTCGACGGGATCAGATATTTGCTCGTCTATAGGATCTAAGAACGGGTCTTCGGGTATATAGAGCGTTTGACCTTCATTGCCCAGAACTAGGTTCCATGTCGCAGCAAGAAAGGCGTCGCTTTGTTCGACTTCCTCTGCCCTGGCCAAAAATTCCTGCTTAAAAATCTTGAGTTTATAGATTTCGCTGTCCTCCAAATCAGGATCACCCTCATCTATCATCTCCTGAAGGTGGCGTTCGGCATCATCAAACGTTTTGCGCGCATCTATGAGCACCCGCTTGAGTTCCAGCGACAACAACCGAGCATAATAAAGCTCATATAAGCGCACTTCGTACTTTGTCTCCTCAATTTGGTATTGCTCACGGGCTGCGAGTGCACCCGAACGGGCGGCATCCACGGCACTGCGCAACGCACCCCAGGTGTAGACCGGTTGCAACATGCGAACTTCCATCTGGGTGAAGACCTTGAGCTTACCCCAGTCGTTTCTCAGATTAGGATCCAGATAATATTCTTCCCTAGGAAGGGGCGATCCATTCGCGAGAACACTATCGCTGATCACATCCGGTACGATTCCGTGATTTGTTGTAAGCTCGAAGCGTGGCAAGAACCCCAAAAGCCTTGCCTCACGAATGGCATTGTCCGACAACTCTACGCCAGTTTTACGCGCCCGAAGCTCATCGGACTGAAGTATTCCACGTTCAATGAATTCCTGCAGACTTACCCTGACAGTATCCTGTGCCTGCGCGACAGCGGTAACTGCTGGCAAACAGATCAGCAATAACAAATACCGAACTACCGACATACACGTGGCTTATTGGTTGCCATGAAAGAAAAAGCCCCTATGCGGGGCTTTGAGCGGAGAGAGAGGGATTCGAACCCCCGGTCCCAGGAGGACAACGGTTTTCAAGACCGCCGCATTAAACCACTCTGCCATCTCTCCATCCTTAGAAGTTAGCGATTTCCGCCAACTTTGCATATCACATTATGATGCTAGCGGCTATTTGAGGGCCTCAGCACCAGAAACAATCTCAGAAATCTCGGTTGTGATTGCAGCTTGACGCGCCTGGTTGTAGGTAAGCTTCAGCTGACGTGTGATTTCCTTGGC
>CAYZWQ010000134.1:0-8140 GCA_964481355.1 uncultured Chitinophagales bacterium | reverse complement strand
CCTGACAGGTGAGTTTCCGCTCGATGGTTGGGACAAGGTCATCGGCATCAACTTGACAGGCGTATTTTATGGTATGCGCTATCAGATTCCCGAGATGTTGAAAGCAGGCACAGGTGCCATCGTCAACATCGCGTCGATACTTGGACAAGTTGGCTTCGCCACGGCATCGGCCTATGTCGCCGCTAAGCACGGAGTTGTCGGGCTATCGAAGAATGCCGCCATCGAATATGCCGACAAGGGTATTCGCGTGAACAGTGTCGGTCCAGCCTTCATCAAAACACCACTACTTGAGAAGAATCTCACCCAGGACGTCATGGACTTCCTTGTGACGAAGCACCCGATCGGAAGAATGGGTGAAGCCCAGGAAGTTGCAGAGCTCGTTCTGTGGCTTAGCTCGGATAAAGCCTCATTTGTCACCGGCAATTACTACGCCGTTGATGGTGGGTATTTGGCAGTTTGAATTTGGCAGGCATGATGTGTCGATGAGCGAGTAGAGCGGCTATTGGAGTGCCGATTTCATTATTTGGTAATATTCATGGTATGGCAGAGTCTTATTTTGGGCGTTTATCGCCCATAATTCGACTATGTCAAACAAAATAATACCGATACTTCTGGCTGCCACCGTAATGTCGTGTGGCTCGAACAGTGATGTACAGACGCCCGACCCCCAAACAGGCAGGACTCAACCTCACGTCGTCACGGAACAGGTGTTGCACGACACCGATGATCCGGCGATATGGATCAATCCTGCCGATCCCTCACAAAGTCTCATTCTGGGAACCGACAAAGGTGGCGACACAGTGGAAGGTGGGCTCTATGTGTTTCGATTGGATGGCACCATCGACAGGGAACGCTCTGTGTTCCCGCTTAACAGGCCCAACAACGTCGACATAGCGTACGGATTGCAGCTTGGCGGATCAAGCGTCGACGTTGCTGTGGTCACTGTGCGCCGCGAAAATAAAATCCGCGTTTTCAGTCTCCCAGATATGACAGCCATCGACAATGGCGGGATCCCCGTGTTTGAAGGCGACAGCCTCCGCGACCCTATGGGTGTATCGCTGTACTCCGACTTGGTTACAGGTAAAATCTACGCCATCGTTGGCCGCAAATCGGGGCCAACCGACGGAACATATCTATGGCAGTATGAGCTCGCCGACAATGGAGATGGCACAGTTACAGGGAATTTAGTTCGTAAGTTCGGCGGTTACAGTGGCAAGAAGGAAATTGAGGCCATCGCCGTAGACAACGAGCTTGGGTATGTCTACTACTCCGATGAGCAATTTGGCGTTCGGAAATACTATGCGCATCCCGACAGCAGCGCAGCTGAGCTGGCCCTGTTTGCAACTTCGGGAGTGGTCGACGACCATGAAGGCCTTTCCATATACAAAAACGCGGACGGCACCGGCTACCTCATGCTCTCCGACCAGCAGGGGCAACGCTTTCATATCTACACGCGGGAGGGTTCGGATGGCAACCCTCACGACCACAAGCTTTTTAAAGTCGTTGATGTGGCCGCCATGGAGAGCGACGGAAGCGATGTCACCAAGGTTGGCCTGGGACCAAACTTCCCGAACGGCATCTTTGTGGCGATGTCTACCGACAAGACTTTTCACTTCTACCGATGGGAAGATTTCTTCGCCGCCGACAAATGACCGTCGGCCGTTACTGCTTGGACCTGAAGCTCCGAGCGGCATCCTGGATCATCCGCAATGTGGAGTCGGGCCCCATCCAGCCGTTTGATGCCATCATTCCAGGACCCTTGTAGCTTAAAAACCAGCCTTCGAGAATTTGCAGCATTTCTGGGTAGTCAGTTTCTAGGCATGAGAGCGACTCGCATGGTACCAATCTCAAGCTCGTATCTGCAGGAATCAGCAAGACCTTGTCATCGACTTCACCGCGGTCGATAAGCCGGAATGTACCCAGGGGGATAGCGGACACAAGGGAGCCGGTCGGTTGGCGTTTCGACAGGAGCAGCACATCCACGGGATCTCCGTCACCGCCCTTGTCAGGATCCGAATAGGTAGATGGAATGAATCCGTAGTTTACAGGGTACGGAAGGAAGCGAATCTCACGCGGCTTGCCATCGATCAGTTCTGCCGCAAAACGATGCGAGTCTTTATCATATTCGAATTTCTTCGATTCTCCCGCAGGAATTTCGACCACGACATAAACAGTTGACGAGTCGACACTCGCAAACGTCGGCAATGCATCATATTCGATCTTGCTGCCACAACCAGCAAGGAGGATGATGGATAACAATAAGCTGTAGTTTCGCATAACAGTGTAGAAAAAAAAAGCCACTCACCGCTAGATGAGTGGCTTGGTTGAATTTAGGTAGGCTTAGTTACCAAACAAATCCATCTTGATACCAAAGTTCATCCGCACATTATAGAATTCTTCCTGCATCATGCGGGAGCGAATGCCTTGATAGTAACGAAGCGGTTGGTTCGTCAAGTTGTTGACTTCGGCAAAGACGCGGATTTTTGGGGTGATGGTGTACGATCCGTTCACGTCAATAAATGTCTGGCGATCGTAGAAGCGGTCCTCAAATGCCTCGCCGCCAAGCTCGTCAATGTAATCGCTTGCGTAATTCAACGATGTGCGTACCGTGAGGCGCGATGTCTCGTACGAAAGCGAACCGTTGAACATGTTTTTTGCCGTTCCGGGCAACGCGAGATCATCGTCGCGTCCCTCAACACCGGTGGTCGACGATTCGGTGCGCGTGTAGTTCAAGTAGACGCCGAGGCCTTTCCACAACTGGCGCTGTATCGCCACCTCAAAACCGTATACGTTTGCGGTACCGCCGTTTTGGGCGGTTGTAAATTCGAGGCCGGAACCGAAGGTAGGATCGGTGTAATTGCGCGTCGTTTGGTTGTAGATAAAGTTGTTCACGTCCTTGTAAAAGGCACCTGCCGACACGATACCTACATTGCTGAAGTAGCTTTCAGCCATCAGGTCGAAGTTCATCGACGTCGTCGCCTTCAGGTCGGGATTTCCGCGCTCCAACTCGGCATCCTCCGCAACATACAAGGCATATGGAACGAGCTGGAAATAGCCTGGACGGGCCAATGTGTTGGTCCATGCAAAACGGACGATAGAATTCTCGTTCGCAGCGTACCGAACATGGACACCTGGTAAGACATTCAGATAGGAGTTCGAACCCTTACTCTCTGTCACAACCTCTTCGTCGATGTCGAACTCGTTACCGGTGTAATCGATGGAAGTGGCCTCGATACGCAAACCGACGACAGCCGACAGTTTGTCGTTCAGCTGATGGTCGACCATGGCATAGGTAGACGCTATGCGCTCGTCGGCTGTGTAGTTGGCTGAAATGTATTCCTCCAATCCGTCGATTTTTTCAAATATTGAGCCATTCTCCAAGTTCAGACCGCCAAGAAAGGCTGCTGTCACAAACTGGCCGGCGCGATACTTGGAACCCGACATGAATCCGGCATCTGTTTGGCTGCTGTACGGTACCGACCCCAAGTTGGGTCCGAACGTGCTCAGGTTCGACGGCTCGTAGAAGAAGAAGTTGTTGTCGCGATCCTTGCTTTTCGAGCGAATCTTGCCGCCAAACTTGATGAAACCTTTGTCGCTGTATGGGAGTAAAAAGTCAATTTTAGCGTTTACATCTTGATCAGATGTATATCCATATTGTTCAGATAGCTCATGGAAACCGATGCTCAGATTGTCGACAGCATTCGCAAGTTGTGCGTTGGGCTTGTTCGTGTCTACAAGATCGAGCACCGTGGCACGACCACCTTGGCGATAGCTGATGTATCTTTCATTTGGGCGCTCTTCGCTAGCCTTTGCCGTCGATACCGACCAGTTCAGCTTCAGGCTGCCCAACAAGTGGTCGCCACCGAGTGAGAAATTGCGGGTACGCTGATCTTCAAGACGGGTTCCCTTGATACGGTCGTTATCTAGACCTCCCTTAGTTTGGAATTGGACGCGTGCTGGAAGGTTGTAGGTGCCGTTGCCATTGTCGGTTACTTGGTTCCGGTCGAATGCACGCTGGATCTGGCTCACACGCATACGGTAACGGTTCTCCCAATCGTCGCGCCAGTTGTACATGCCGTTCAAGTAGATCACGTTCCGGTCGTTCACGCGGTAATCGAAACCGACCGATCCGCTGCGTCTATCACGACGCACCAAATACTTGCGGATGTCAAATTCATCCATCACAACGCGGCCTGAGCTGGTTTCCGACCAAACGGCCTCGATATTGTCGGATCCAAAATCGTGACTGTGATAAGACCCCGAGACCATAACGCCAAGCTTGTCGTCCGCAAAGCGGTTGCCCACCGAAAATGAGCCGTTCCAAATCGGCTTGTTGGTCAAAAAGTTCATCCCGCTTGCTGCGGTACCCGATATGCGGAGTCCGCTTGGGGTGCTCTTGGTGATCAGGTTTACCGAACCGCCGATCGCGTCGGCATCCATGTCAGGAAGCACGGCCTTGCTCACCTCGATGCTCTGTATCATATCGGCAGGTATGAGGTCGAGCTGAATAAGGCGGTTGTCACCCTCGGCCGACGGCATGCGCTCGCCGTTCAGGGTTACCGAGTTAAGCTGAGGAGCCATGCCACGTATGATGATGTTCCGCGCCTCTCCCTGGTCGTTCTGGATAGTAATACCGCTCACGCGCTTGAGTGCGTCTCCGATGTTGGCATCAGGGAAGCGGCCAACCTGATCGGAAGAAACCACATTCGTGATGTTCATGTTGTTGCGTTGCTGGTTAAGTGCGCGGGCCTGGCCACGTAGGTTGTCGCCCAATACAATGACTTCTTCACCTACCTTGGCTGCCTCTTCCAAGCGTACGTTCAGGGCTGTAGACTCGCCCTGACGCACTTCAACAGGCAAATTCAACGTGGCATAACCGATGTATGAAATTCTGACCGTGTACGAACCAACCGGAACATTTACAAGCGTGTATCGACCGTTGACATCCGAGACCGTTCCCTTCGATGGCATTTCCACAAGGAGGACTGTGGCGCCTGGCATGGGGAAACCATCCTTATCGATAACGCGGCCTGTTATCGAGCCAGTCTGTGCCAAGGCAACAAGGGGCGACACCAACAACACAAGCAGGATACAGAGTAACTTTTGCAACATAAAAGCAAATGTGGTTTTTGGGTAAGTTTAATGATAGTACCCCCACTTAATGCCAGTGTTAAACAAATGTTATCGAATTGTTACGTACCGATCAGCCGAATTTGTCCCTTCACAACGGTTTCAACGGAAAACGCTCTCCCCCAAGCCAATTGTCATCTTTCCCGTCGATTTCTGCACGGTACACACGGCTGGTCGGGTATGCCCACATGATGTCATCGTTGTTCAGCACCATGTCGAGGACAGCCTCGCTGATTTGCTGCTGCGTGCCCCTGCGGCGCCGGGGTTCCGTCAGGTAACGGATCGTCAGATTAATGCCGTACTCCTTGATGTCGACATACACGGTCGGTGTAAGAATACTGTAGTTCAAATAGTAGGTCGATGCGGCCTCGATCATCTCCTGCTCTGCCTTCTGTGTCACTTCCGCCGAATACCGGTTTGCAATTTCAAGAAGGAGTTCTTTTGCCTTCCGCCAATCGCTCTCAAACGCAAGTCGAACCGTCACTTCATTCCATATGTATTTGAAACCACCCGTGTAGTTGTAGATATTGCCCGAGAAAATCTTATGGTTTGAGATATGAACGACACGCCCCGTACTTTGGTCGGCGTCCACCCATTTCCCTATCTCCATCAGCGTGAACTTGAACAACCCTTGATCGATCACGTCTCCACTGACATCGTTCACCTCGATGCGGTCGCCCAGACGGAATGGATGTCTCCACATGATGAACAGAAATGCCGCTATGTCTTGCACCGGCTCGCGCAGCACGATGACCAAACCCGCCGCAACGAGGGCAATGTAGGTGCCGACGGCACCAACGCCCTCGAACCAGATGCGACCAATCAAAAGAATGCCGATGATTGCGATGATGAATCGGGTGGTTTTCCCCCATTTGTACCGCAAGCCTGTGTCGGTAACATTGCGAAGTGCAATTTTCAGGATGCTATACTGGACCACACCCAGTACGATCGCCATAAGTACCGACAAGATGAGCTTGATGGATGCTTCCTCGCTGATGCCCAAAAATTCGCTTATGATTTGTAAAACTCTGTCCATGATGACTGCCAAGGTTGGCATTGTTATAGGTGCAAAAGAATGATGATGCCTGCCATGGGACGATTGCTTGGAGATGACAACAGTCAATTCTCCACTTTTACGAAAAACCGGCGGCTAAGATTCGATAACAGAAGCTTCATCTGCAAAATGTCCCCATCGCAGGAACCATTATTCCGATTATGGTGTCTTCATTTCCGAACTGTTAAGATACCGCATTATTATGTACACAAATCGTGGTGGGTTCAGGCACATTCCTGCAGGTTAAAACTTGGACACCGCAGAACCAAGCCGACACAAAATGTCCGTACCTTTAGAGCATGCAGCTGTATCCAGATAACTTGACCCAAAAAATCGGCTTCGAAGCCATTCGTGAAGCCACGTTACAGGGCATCCTCACAAACATGGGGGCTGAGCACCTGGAAGCCCTTAGTCCAACGTCCGACATGATTGAATTACGGGAACGCATTGAGTCAACTGGCGAAATGCTACGGATTCTGCAGGTCAATGACGGCATCCCCCTGGAGGGTCTGCAGGACATCCGGCAGGCCGTGAAGCGATCGAGGGTACAGCGGAGCATCCTCGACCCGGTCTCGTTGCTCCAGATCGGTGCAATGGCAGTGGCATCGCGACGCATCCATCAGTTTTTCCAATCACGAACAGACGCCTATCCGCGCCTATCCTCCACGGGTAACCAAATCGTACCCATCAAAGAGCTGGAGACGGAAATTCAGAAGGTTTTGAGCGAAAATGGGGATGTCAAGGACTCGGCAAGCAATGAGCTTCGAAATATCAGGCGTTCGATGCACCAGAGAAAGGCAGAGCTGAGGACAACGCTCGACCGTATTCTCCGAGAGGCTGCGCGCAACGAAATGACGGGCGACGAAGGGATGACCATACGAAACGGCAGGATGGTGATTCCGGTCAAGGCGGAATACAAACGAAAGATCCAGGGTTTTGTTCACGACATCTCGTCGACCGGGCACACCGTTTATCTCGAGCCCGTCGAAGCTCTCCATTTGAACAACGAGATACGACAGCTCGAAATCCAGGAAGCCCAAGAAATCGAGCGGCTTCTGATGGCGCTCACCGACTTGGTGAGGAAGTATGCCGACAGCCTCCAGCACAACACCGACCATATTGGGAAACTGGACCTCATCCATGCGATATCGCGCTTCTCGTATCGGCTGAATGGCCAGATACCTGAGTGGGGTACTGCCCAGCTCCAGTTAATCAGGGCTAAAAATCCACATTTGCTGCTCAAGAAGTTAAGGGACCCATCCCGAAAGGAAGAAGTAGTGCCCCTCGACCTCGTGCTCGATTCCAACGAACGGTGTCTGCTGATCACGGGACCGAATGCCGGGGGGAAGTCGGTGGCATTGAAGACGTTGGGGTTGTGTGTCATCATGCTCCAGTGCGGTTACGCCATTCCGGTGGCCGATGGCACCCAATTACCCGTATTCGACCGTATTTTCATCGACTTGGGCGACGACCAGTCGGTTGAGCAGGATTTGTCAACATTCTCGTCGCGTCTCACTTGGATGCGCGACACTCTTAAAGATGCCAAGCAAGGCAGTTTGGTGCTCATTGACGAAGCCGGAACGGGAACGGATCCTGAGGAAGGCGCAGCGCTGTACCAGTCGTTCATGGAGACGATGATGGACCGTGGCGTATTGGTGTTGGCCACCACACACCACGGACATCTCAAGATTTTTGCGCACGACCATCCTAAAGCCGTAAATGCGTCGATGGAGTTCGATCCGGTCACCCTGTCGCCGACGTACATATTCCGGAAAGGGGTGCCTGGCAGCAGTTATGCGTTCGAGATTGCCGCGCGTATTGGAGTCGATCATAACTTGCTCGAACGTGCCCGTGCAAAGATTGGGAAGTCGAAGAATCGGGTGGAGTCGCTGATCCTCGAGCTTCAGACGAAAACCCGCGAGGCCGATTTGGCCGCTTTTCAGGCCGGGATCACAC
>CAYZWQ010000133.1:0-8154 GCA_964481355.1 uncultured Chitinophagales bacterium | reverse complement strand
GCCGTAACCGCGATCACCAACTTGCGGCGCACCAACACCTGCTGAATGGCCCGCGAGTATATTTCCTCAACTTTCCTAAACCGACGGCCGTGCTTTTTGGCCTCGTCAGAATCGGGGTCAACGGGCTTGATGGTCAAAAAGCGTGAAGCCAACATGGGCACCAAGGTCAGTGCCACAAACAACGAGCAAAGCAACGAAAATACGACGACCAATGCGAGCTGCTGGAACAAGATTCCGGTAATCGACTGAATGAAGACAACGGGCAAAAACACCACGGAGGTTGTGAGCGTGGATGCGACAATGGCGCCGGCCACCTGGCGTGTGCCCTCGGCGGCGCTTTCTTGAGGTTTGCCCCCACCCTGCCGAAGCCTCACAATATTCTCGAGCACCACGATGGCATTGTCGACTATCATGCCGACCCCAAGCGCCAAGCCGCCGAAACTCATCTGGTTGAGCGTCAGCCCGTTAAAATACAACAGGGCAAACGTGGCGATGATCGAGATCGGGATTGCAATGGCGATCACAAAGACGGTTGATCCGTTTCTGAGGAACGCCATGAGAATGACAATTGCCAAGATGGATCCCCAAACCGCCGAGTTGCGGACACTGTCGATTGAGCTCTGAATGAAGTTGGATTGGTCGGTCGTGATCACAAGTTGCAGGTCGGGCCGCTCCGCATTCACACGATCCACTTCATCTCTGATGGCTTCAGCGACGGCAACCGTGTTCGCCCCGGTCTGCTTGCGTATCGCAAAGCGGACCATCGTCCTGTCTTCTACCTTCACAAGGCGGTCCATCGTGGAATACCCCTCCTCCACGTTCGCAATATCACGGATGCGGACGGGCCTTCCTCCCACTGTCTTGATGACCGTATTTGCAACGTGATCGACGGTTTCGAACTCGCCGAGGGTACGCACGTAGATGTCGTTATAACCATCTTTAATGTTGCCGCCGGGCAGATTGGCATTTTCCCTGGAAAGTGCCTGTGTCACCTCATTTGCCGTGACTCCGGTTGTGATCATTCGGTCGCGCAAGAGGTTGACCTGCACCTCACGACTCATTCCACCCCATACGTCAATGGACCCAACACCGGGGATCTGTTCAAATCGCTTCGAAATGTCACGCTCCAAAATTCGGGTCAAATCGGCCAAATTCCGGTTCGAAGATGCGCCGATCATCACAATCGGTGCATTATTGGGATCAAATTTCCAAATTCTTGGCTGGTCCACCTCAGGTGGAAACGATCCTCTGAGTCGGTCGATGGCGCCACGGATGTCGTTGGCGGCCTCTTCGAGATTGGTGCCCTGTGCAAAATGAGCGGTCACGTTGCTGCGCCCCTCTTCGGAGCTGGATGTGATCTTCTCAATGTTCGGAACGCCCGCAATCGCATTTTCGATACGGTCGGTGATCAGGAGTTCGATTTCCTCCGGACCAACATTAGGGTAGCCCGTATTGACGGTAATGCGCGGGAACTCTATGGGTGGCAACAGATCGACGGGCAAATAGCGGAAACCGAGCGTGCCCAGCGTGATGACGATGAGGTACACCATTGCAGTGGCAATGGGGCGTCGAATCGAAGTGTTGGTAATGCTCATGGATGACGTATTACATGCTGCTGTTAGCTGCTGCCGTTGCCCTGTCTGCATTCTCGCGCATCACGGACCGAAGCAAGTCTTCTTCGGTGAGAAGCTGCAATTCGAGGATGCGGTCCCATGCAACCGTGCGCACACGAGCCTGCTGGGCACCGCCGGCCAATAGATTCTGACCCACCGTAACGACCCAAGCCCCACCTTGCAGTCCACTGATACCAGAAACTTCGCGCCCCTTGGCTAGCACGGATATCTCGACAAAATCAACGGGCGTCGCATCGGTCAACGGTGGAGGCGCCTCAGCATCGACATCGGTGACGGGTTGAATCTCAGACCCTATGGACCTGGCAACGTAAACACCCTCGATTCCGGTTAGAGGATGCCTGTAAATGGCGCTGTTGGGTACGAGAGTAGCTGTTTGGGATTGACCGTAAAAGACGTCGACCGTAGCAAACATTCCCGGAAGGAGGAAATCGCCCGGATTGTCAATATCTATCTCCGCAGTCGTGGTGTGGGTCACGGGATCCAGAAACGGAGAGATCCTCGAAATGGTGGCATCGATCACACTGTCGGGCATGGACGGGTTTGATACCGACACTCTCATGCCTTCGCGAATATACGCCATCATCCGTTCGGTCAACACGGTTGTGATTCGAAGGTTGCTGGGGTTGCCCACAATAAAGAGCCGGGTATTGGCTGAAATCAACTGGCCTGCCTCTATACCGCGCTGACCCACAAGCCCACTTACGGGCGATCGGACGACCGTTCTCGACAGATTCAGGTTTGCCTCGTCGACCGAAGACCTTGCCTGCGCAACTTGGGCATTAGCCAGCGACAGATTTGCCTGTGCAGACGCCAGTTCGGCCGTTATGTTGTCAATTTCGGCCTGGCTGCTCATGTTTCGTTCGGCAAGGGTCTTTGCCCGGTCAAATTGGGCTTTTAACTGAATCAGCGTTGCATTTGCCTGCTCAGCCCTTGCCTCAGCAATTTGCAGGCCGGCCTCAGCCTGTTTGAGGCGTTCACGAAGCTCGGTGTCCCTCACGCGTACCAGTGCCTGACCGCGTTGCACAGTATCTCCGTTCCGAACCATGACCTGCTCCACCACGCCACTGATCTCAGAATAGATCTCCACCTGGTTGTCTGCGACAACCGTGCCACTCAACCTCTCCTCCAAGGGCAGACTGCCTATGCGAGCCTGTATGGCCTCTACTGCCGGTGTGACCATTCTACGGTCTTGAACGGCCTCACCGGGGTTGTTGCAGGAGGTTATCGACAGACCAGCAAGAAAAAGCAATGCCAGAGGGCGTTTTGGTAGCTTCATTATGAGCTCGTTGCACTGTGAATTGGTGGACCGATAATATACGCCCGCAGAGGGTCGCATCAGTGGTATGGAGTTCTAACTGTAACGAACTTTTACAAGTAAAAACCCCACCAATTCAAATGAAAATCAGCCCCAAATAATTCGCTCAACCATGTAAAAAGCCGCCTGTCCTTGTAAATTCTTGATGCAATCAGCCATCCACAGTGGGCTCGCCATCGATGAGTCCGTCGGCAAGGGAGTACGCACCACGAATGCATGACTCCAAACCAGGGCCAAAACGATATTGACCAGCGAGTACCAGCCCGGCATTTTGGCGTTCAAAGTTAACAATGGAAGATTCGATGAGGGAGTATCCGGCATTGAACTGTGGTATCGCCTTGGGGTAAGAGAATGACTTCACATATGCCGGATATGCCTTCACACCGAGATACTTGTTCAAGTCTTTTAGGACCATGGTTTTGATCTTGTTCACGGGTTCGATGGCGAATTCAGCATTTTCGGTGCCTCCCACGAACACGGTAATAAGATGGTTGCCGCCGGGAGTGCGCTCGTCGAGTATGCTCGATGTGAACATGACCCCAAGCAAGCTGTTTGACTCAGACTTGTGTACCACAAAACCGGCCGAATCCAGCTTGTGGGCTAGGTCCGACTTGCGGAAACCCATGTTGAGAACCGTCAATGGCGCATATGGCATTTCGCCAATGTGATTCAAGTCTTGGTCGTACCCATCGCCCACCATTATTTCGGACAGTGCATAGGCAGGTGTCGCAAATATGACCTTGTCGCAAACAAAATATCGTGCTTCCGTTCCAATGTTCATCGTGAGGAGCCATTGACCCTGATGGCGCTTTACCTGAACGACGCGAGCACCCTTTACAGTGTCTTCGAGCAGAATGTCGGCCAAGGCGTTGGTGAGCGTTGGCATACCAAAACGAAACCCCACCAGTTCCGGGCTGTCGAGTTTGATTTTCTTGTCCTTCATCGATAGACGAAGTGCACGACTTAACGTCTTCTTCTCTGTCAGATGTCGATACAACGACGGAAAAGAATACCTGAGATTGATGTCGGATGGATTTCCGGCAAATAATGTCGAAGCTACCGGTTCGGCAATCAACGACACGGCTGCCGGCCCCAGAAACCGTTCCACCATGGCGGACAGAGAATCTTTCTCGCCGACCTGTTTTTTTGCAAACCAGCTGAAGAGAAGCCGCATTCGGGACCCCAATGGCAAATATCCCGAAATTATGGCGTCACTGACTGTATTTGGCAAGCGCTTCAGACGATTGCCATAAGCGATGTACCGTTTCTTGCTGGTTGATCTGAGTTGGAGGACCTCGTCGCGCAGTTCGAGCTCAGCAATCAGGCCGCTAATGAGGGGGTCAGATGCGTTTATCAGCCCATAGCCGCTGTCGGCCAGCCAGTTTTCATCGACGCTGCCCCTGATGTTGCCACCTACCGCGTCGGTGGCTTCGAACAATGTTACCTGGCATCCCTTCTGCTTAAGCCGGTAGGCGGCGGCCAAGCCAGAAATCCCGGCTCCGACGATGGCAACATTTAACGTTTTTGGCATGTAATGAGGCAAGTCTGACGGTGTGGCGCTTGGTTGCTAAAGTAGTTCACAAGTTACAGCTTTTGCCATTAATTCAGGTAATGTTATCGTAGGGTGTACCCCGGTCGGCATCAATAGAGTTGCGCCTTGGAGTTTTGCCAAGTACGCTATTTAGTCAAGGTTAATATATTACTTTATATGAATTAAATAATACTTATTAATAATATGTTTCTTCATTATAGCCTCTGCAAGCGTTAAACCCGATTTCTGGGCTAAAAAATCGAAAAAAAATCTTGCATGACATTCAGAAAGTGCACAAATTGCAAAACGCTCAAGTAGCGTCTCTCTTGATGAATAGTTTAAGGCAGTGCATTTGACCCGTGTACTGCCTTTTTTTATGCGAACATCTAATGCATCATTTTGGCAGCATCTGCCGTATAGCAGGATATTCCGTTATGATTGTGGAATGCCACATTGAACACGACCCGTTCGAAAGAGCCATTTTTTTGTTACATTTCGGTGCTATTTCAATAACCAACCCCACATATGAGCAGTTTCAGCGTCACACATAAGCAGTTGGAGAGCCTCGATGTACTGGAGCTGAACGGTGAATTGGACGCACATACCGCACCTCAGCTTGAAGAATCGCTTCAGAATCTGCTGAACAAGCAAAAGCACAAGATCATCGTGAATTGCCACCGTTTGGAGTACATCTCCAGTGCAGGGCTTGGGGTGTTTATGGCTTATATCGAGGACGTGCGCACATTGGGTGGCGACATCAAACTCACCAACATGAATCCGAGGGTCTACAACGTGTTCGACCTGCTCGGTTTTCCTGCATTGTACGACATAATGGATGACGAGAGCGACGCCGTTTCGCAATTTATGAACCCGTCCTGAGTCCTACTGCGATGCGCATCAACGAACAGTCCATTTCTGTCCCGGCTTCGACGGCATATATTTCTGCCGTCAGGGACTTTGTGGGTCTGTATGCCAACAAGTTCGGTTTCAGCGACACCGAGGTGGATGAAATCAGACTTGCGGTCGACGAAGCGTACACGAATGTGATCAAGCATGCGTACCAATACGACGAGAACCAGCGCGTGCTGATCAGTATTGGAGCAATGAACGACGAGTTTTGGGTCTCGATAACCGACCACGGCCGTGCGTTCAACCCGGAGTTGTACTCCGAACCCGACATCAAAGAGAGGATCCGACTCAAAAAGAGGGGCGGGGTTGGCGTTTATCTGATTCGCAGGCTCATGGACGCCGTGGAATACAGCAATATGGACGGCGTCAACGAAATCAGAATGACAAAGCGAAGATGATGGAGTCGTGCTAAGTTCATCACAAAAAGACCTTGATGATCGCCTGAGCCGATTTGAGCTCAAAACACTGATAGACTCCACAAAGCTCATATTGGAGAGTCAGGATCTGAACTTCATCCTGAACACGCTTTTGTTCATGATCATGGGCAAGCTCGTGATCACCCGCGCACTCATTCTCCTGAAAGAGCCTGAAGAGAACACCTACACGGTGGCAAAAACGAAGGGCCGAAGCCACTTTCGGGAGGGACAGCGTTTCGACCTGGCTATCGAAATACCTGCCCCCAACGATTCGCCGGTGCGCACATGGGCACGCGACCGGGAATTATTCCCTCAAATGTTGGCCAACGAGGGCTACAGGGTGATGATCAACCTGCGCACGAACAACGATCATCTTGGATGGCTGTGTCTGGGAGAGAAGCCGACGGGGCTCCCCATCAGTGACCGTGAGTTGGAGTTCCTTGAAAGTGTGGTGGTGATGCCTGCTGTAGGCATCGCGAACACGCGCCTTATCGGCGAGTTGAAGCACACCAACAGAGCCCTAGACCAAAAAGTGCAGGAGTTGAACACCCTCTTCGATCTGAGCAAGGAGTTCAGCTACAGCGTCGACCGCGACCAGATTCTCCGAATATTCAAATTTGCACTGATGGGCCAGATGGGGGTCAGGAATTTCTTCCTGATTCTGGAGCGAAGCCGGCAGGTGGAGATCATCGTCAAAAACGCCGTTTCCAAGCCTCCGAACAGCGATGAACTTCGCACCATATTCAGCTTGGAGGGCGACATTGTAGATGTGGCGGATTCTGGGGCTGCGGAGCACGCGTTGCGGCGAAACGGAATAGAGATCGTCATCAACCTGAAGCTGCAAAACGAGCGGGTGGCCTCGCTGTGCCTTGGCAGCCGCATGGGTGGAGAGCCTTTCACCTCGTCGGATACCAACTTCTTGGTATCGCTTGGAAGTCTGGTGCTCATGTCGGTGCAAAAGACCTACCTGATGGAGGCTCGCATCGAAAAGGAACGCCTCGAGAAGGAGCTTGGACTGGCCCGCACCATTCAGGAGGCCTTGCTTCCATCCTGCCTGCCAGACACATCGCCAGTCGACATATCGCCGAGAAACATCCCTTCAAGGCAGGTCGGGGGCGACTACTACGACGTGCTTGACTTGGGGGAAAGAACATATCTGCTCACCATCGCCGACGTCACCGGAAAGGGAATCCCTGCATCGTTGATCATGGCAAATATTCAGGCAATGGTGCACATGTTGGCTCCGCTCGACATGCCCCTGTCGGAGAAAACAGCCCGAATCAACGACGTGATCTATCGAAACACCCCGAGCGATACCTTCGTCACCTTCTTCTGGGCCATTTTGGATTGCAACGACCTTTCGCTCCACTATGTAAATGCTGGCCATAATCCACCCATGATTTTCCGCAAAGGCGAAACCGATCCGATCGAGCTCACCAAAGGCGGCGTGATACTTGGTGCCGTGCCCACCCATTTCCCCTACGAATGCGACCGAGTCGAGTTAAAGACTGGAGACGTGATTGTCATGTTCACCGACGGAATCACGGAGGCCATGAGCCCCGAGGATGAAGAGTTTGGCGAAAGTGGGCTCATTGACGTGATGAATCGAACGGAAGCGGCAAATGCCTCCGGATATGCAGAAGCAATCATCGCCGCAATCGACGAGTTCACGCACAGGAAGTACAGCGACGACGTGACCCTCATGACGCTAAAAGTGATGGAATGATGTCGCATGATCATGCTAGATGTCAAATTTTGGTCTGTTGCATACCTTTGCCGGTAGTCGCAACGTCATGTATGTAAACAGATTGAAGTTCATAACGATTTTACTGGTATCGGCACTGTTGTGCCCATTGAGCTCGAAGGCCCAGGTAGCTGGCTTGATTACCGACGGTGCGTCCAATGAACCAGTCGCTTTCGTAAACATCTTGGTGGTTGGAACGGATTTGGGTTTCGTGTCCGACATGGACGGTCGGTTTCGGGTCTCTGGAGCTTCATTCCCTGTTGTGTTGCGATTTTCGGCCGTCGGGTACGAAACGCTGTTCATGGAATTCAGCGCGTCGCAAGAGGATGTGAGCGTTCGGTTGGTGCCTGCCCGCCTCCACGGACAGGAGATACTGGTACGAAGTGGCCGAATCATCACGGGCCTTAATAACCGGAATCCAATTCCGGTCACTACCATCACCTACGATGACCTTTTGATAAGGCAAAACAGCACTGCGGCGGACCTTCTGAGAGCTGAAACGGGTGTTTATGTCCAGCAGACAACCCCTGGCCAAGGCAGCATCTATGTTCGGGGGAGGGCGGGAAGAGATGTTTTGTATCTATTCAACGGGTTGAGGATGAATC
>CAYZWQ010000132.1:0-8201 GCA_964481355.1 uncultured Chitinophagales bacterium | reverse complement strand
GCAGGAATGGTGGCCAGCCGATTTTGGACACTATGGCCCCTTCTTCATCCGCATGGCCTGGCATGCTGCGGGCACCTACCGCACGGGCGACGGCCGCGGCGGAGCTGGCGACGGCCTTCAGCGTTTTGCCCCGCTCAACAGCTGGCCCGACAACGCCAACCTCGACAAGGCGCGCCGCCTGCTGTGGCCCATCAAGCAGAAGTACGGCAACAAGATCTCGTGGGCCGACCTTATGATACTGACCGGCAACGTCGCCCTTGAGTCGATGGGTTTCAAGACCTTCGGCTTCGGCGGCGGACGTGCCGACGTTTGGGAGCCGCAGGAACACATTTACTGGGGCAAAGAAAAAAAATGGCTCGCCGACGAGCGCTACTCAGGCGATCGCAACCTCGAGAATCCACTCGCCGCTGTGCAGATGGGTTTGATCTACGTGAATCCGGAGGGACCCAACGGCAACCCGGATCCGATTGCGGCCGCAAGAGATATCCGTGAAACCTTCGCACGTATGGCCATGAACGACGAAGAGACCGTAGCCCTCATTGCCGGCGGGCACACCTTCGGTAAGTCGCACGGTGCGGGCGACGTGGCACACGTCGGTCCAGAACCGGAAGCTGCCCCCATCGAGGAGCAGGGTCTCGGCTGGAAGAGCAGCTTCGGAAGCGGCAAGGGGGTAGACACCATCACCGGCGGCCCTGAGGTAACATGGACCCAGAAGCCGACAGAGTGGACAAACCTCTATTTTGAGAACCTGTTCGGCTTCGAGTGGGAGCTCACCAAGAGTCCGGCTGGAGCCTACCAATGGGTGGCCAAGAACGGTGCCGGAGCCGCGACATTCCCCGATGCCCACGATCCGGACAAGACGAATCCGCCGACCATGCTGACGACCGACCTCTCGTTGCGCTTTGATCCTGCCTACGAGAAGATATCGCGTCGCTTTTGGCAAAACCCCGATGAGTTCGCCGACGCCTTTGCGCGTGCCTGGTACAAACTGACGCACCGCGACATGGGTCCGATCGTTCGCTATCTTGGGCCGGAAGTGCCAAGCGAGGAGCTCATTTGGCAAGACCCGATTCCGGTCTGCGACCATCCTGTCGTCGATTCGAACGACATCGACGCACTCAAGTCCAAGATCAGCGCCTCCGGTTTGAGCGTGGGTCAGCTGGTAGTCACCGCTTGGACGTCGGCCTCCACATATCGTGGCTCCGACAAGCGCGGCGGCGCCAACGGCGCCAGATTGCGTCTTGCACCGCAGCGTTACTGGGCCGTGAACAATCCAGCCCAGCTGTCGGGAGTGCTCGATAAACTCGAGAGCATCCAGAAGGAATTCAATGCCACGGCAGCAGGTGGCAAGAAAGTGTCTTTGGCTGACCTCATCGTACTCGCAGGGTCCGTCGGAATCGAGAAGGCCGCCAAGGCAGCTGATCACGACGTGAAAGTTCCATTCACGCCGGGACGTATGGACGCAAGTGCCGAGCAGACCGACGTTGATGGTTTTAGTGTTCTGGAGCCTAACGCTGATGGCTTCCGTAATTACCTGAAGACGAAATATACCGTTCCTACCGAGGAGCTTCTGGTTGACAAGGCGCAGCTGCTCGGACTCTCGGCCCCTGAAATGACGGTTCTCGTCGGTGGCATGCGCGTTTTGAACGCCAACTACGACCATTCGAGCCACGGTGTGTTCACCGACCGCAAGGAAGTGCTCACCAACGACTTCTTCGTGAACCTGTTGAGCATGGACACCGTGTGGTCGGCCACGGACGAAACGAAGGAAGTATTTGAAGGGCGCGACCGCAAGTCAGGGCAAGTGAAGTGGACCGCCACCCGTGCGGACCTGATTTTTGGATCCAACTCCGAGCTGCGTTCGTTGTGCGAAGTGTATGCCAGCTCCGATGCCGGCGAAAAATTCGTCAACGATTTCGTGTCGGCATGGACCAAAGTCATGAACAACGACCGCTTCGACTTGGCGTAACAGCGAGACAATGAAGCAGTTAGCATGACCTGAAAACAGACGTAGATCAAAAAGGTGGCCTAGGTAACTGGGCCACCTTTTTTGTTAATGACGCATCATGAGATGTTCAGAGCATTAGCTTAGAACAATATGGCAACTAGCGCAGTGTGTCGAAGGGGCCTGCGTTCTATTTTTCGTAAATAGTGTATCGAAAGCCGGTATGAAAGTTGTTTATCTCATTCTGATTGCGATTCATGGCCTCATCCACCTTCTCGGGTTTGTGAAGGCCTTTAACGTTGCTGAAGTCAGCCAGTTAACACTGCCGATCTCGCGTCCAATGGGCATCCTTTGGCTAGTTGCAGCCTCACTGATATTGGTTCACGCGGCTATGTTTCTATTTGGTGCATCGTATGGCTGGATTATGGGAGCCGCATCTATCGTTGTGTCGCAGGCGCTGGTGATGATGTATTGGAACGACGCCAAATTTGGCACGATCCCAAATCTGATCATCTTGGTGGTGGTTCTGGCAGCTTATGGACAAGCAACGTTTAAACACATGGTAGATGACGAGATCGCGCATCTCACCGAAAACACGGAGCAATTGAGTCGCACGATTACCGAGAATGACATCGTCGATTTGCCTGATCCGGTTCGAAAATGGCTCCAGACATCAGGTGCCCTCGGTTTGACGCAATCAGTTGTCGGAAGTGTGAGGCAGATTGCAGAGATGAAGCTGACGCCGGGGCAAGAGGATTGGTACGGTGCCGAAGCCGTGCAATTCACCCGGACGGATCAACCTGAATTCGTCTGGTCCGTTGATGTAAAAATGAACAGCATGATCCATTTTGTCGGCAGGGACAAGTTTGTCGACGGCAAAGGAAGCATGCTCATCAAGGCAAATGCATTGATCCCCGTTGTTAATGCCACCGGACCCAAACTGGATGAAGGCACCCTCCAGCGCTATCTCGGCGAAATGGTCTGGTTTCCTGCGGTGGCTGTGAGCGAGCATATTACATGGGAGCCGATCGACAGCCTTTCGGCGAAGGCGACGATGGAATACATGGGCACCAGAGGTTCCGGCATCTTCCACTTTGACGCGTCGGGAGATTTTATAAAGTTCAGCGCCATGAGATTCCAGGGGAATGAACTTGATTCCGAACGGCGCGAATGGGTGTTGACAGTTGATGATTACGCCATCTTCGAGGGCGTTCGGGTTCCGTCGAAAATGAAGGCCACATGGCGTCTGCCCGAGGGTGATTGGACGTGGCTTCAATTGGAGATCGTTGATATCCGTTATCGCTGAATATGCAGAACAATGCTCATTATATTATGCAAATATCGGTATGATAATCAAAATAGCATTAAAGACTAATTTATCTTAAATTACTCCGAACAGTAATTCAGTTGTTGATGTTGTGAAAAATGACATAGCTAGCAGGGACGACGTACAGCTTTTGGTGGACGCGTTCTATGTGAAGGTGAGGCAAAATGAGATTCTTGGGACCATATTCGATGATATCGCCTCAGTCGATCACCACCTTCCGAGGATGTACGATTTCTGGTCGAGCATCCTGTTGAACGACCATAGTTACTCGGGTCACCCCATGCCGAAACATGTCGCGTTGAGCAAACATACCGACATGACCAAAGTGGAGTTTTTGGAGTGGCTCCGCCTGTTTTACGATACGGTCGACGAGCTCTTCGAGGGTGAAAAGGCTGATCTTGCAAAGTTTAGGGGACGGACGATAGCGGGCATCATGCTTCACAAGATCGAGAGTGCCCGGATCGACTGATACTCTTCGATGCCGTTCAGGGTATAAGGTGTGCATGATCGAGATTTTTGTATCTTGACCGCCAATGAACGATCCACACCAGCAATCAGAGTCCCTAAAGCGCCAACTAACGGTAGTCGGCCTTTGGCTTCTTGCCATTAACGGGATGATCGGTGCCGGCATTTTCGGGGTGCCGGCAAAGACCTTTGCGCTTGCCGGCGAATTTAGTCCATGGATATTCGTGATCTGCGCTGTCCTGATCGCACCTATCATGCTCAGTTTCGGCGAGCTTGCGAGCGCATTTCGGTCAACCGGCGGACCTATGCTCTTCGTTGGGATGGCATTTGGGCCGTTTGCTGGCTTCCAGGCAGGCTGGGCATATTACGTGGCACGTATCACGGCCTATTCTGCCAATATGAATCTGATGGTTCTCTCGGTTGGATACTTTTGGCCTGCGGCTGCCGAACCGACACCGAGGATCGTGCTTATCGGCATTGCCAGTCTGGTCATCATCGTCCTAAACGTAGTGAACGCACGGGCCACAATGGGGTCTTTGGGCATCATCACCCTTATAAAATTGACTCCGCTTATCGCGTTGGCACTCTATGGCATCTACAGCTGGGATGGTTCAGTGATTGCCTCTGTGACACAGGTTCCAGATACGGCCAGTTTTGGTGCGGCATTGTTATTGGTCATTTACGCCTATGTCGGGTTCGAATCGTCCACGGTTCCAGCCGGCGAGTCGAAAGATCCACAGCGAGACATGCATCGGGCATTAGTGCTCGCCCTCGTGGTGGCCACGGCACTGTATGCGCTCATCCAGCTGGCGGCTCAGCAACTGGTTCCGGATCTTGCAAGCAACGAGGGGCCGCTTTTGGCGGCTGGTGCTGCCTGGCTAGGTCCGGTAGGGGCCAGCCTGGTGGCTTTGGGAATCGTCACCTCGGTCGGTGGCAATCTGATCAGTTCGACCTTTTCATCGGCACGCATCAGCTACAGGATGGGTCTGGATGGATACCTGCCGAAATGGTTCTCTGCGGTGAACGTGCGTTTTGCAACCCCCATCTATTCGGTCCTCTTCTTCGGAATTGCAGGCTTCTTTCTGTCAGCCAGCGGAAGTTTCGTGTATTTGGCCGTGTTGAGTGTCTTCACCAGGCTTTTGCTCTACATCGTGTGCATCATCTCCATGCCGGCTGTTCGAAAGAATGGGGAGCAAAATGCGTACCGATTGCCGGGTGGGTGGCTCATCCCAGTTATGGCGATCTTGGTCTGTTTGGGGCTGCTTACACAGGTTTCAGTCTCATCGGTACTAGCCACGCTTGGACTATTGGCAGTCGGCACGGTGTTGTACCTCACTGTGTCGAAGAAGGCGCCCTGACGCAAACACCGCTACGTTTGTTCAAAAAGATCGTAATGCAACCACTTTTGCATGAGTCCAAAATGTTTGTCTTCAGTGTACAAACTGATTTTATGCTCGATTATTTGCTGAACAATCATCAAGTCTGGTAAACCGACCTTGTTTATCCCTCGCTCCAAATTGCCTGATTGCAAATAGCGAATCCCATCCCAGTTGATTCTCAAGGGTACTTTTGTCAACGATTCAAGACTTTCAATAACGTCGTATCTGTTGGATCGGTGAAGTACCGGTACAAGCTCTGTCAGAATAATGTCGTTAGTGAGGACGAGACCATTCGCGATCAAACCGTCAAGACTGCTGTGTTTCCCAGTTTTGAAGTAACTGATCCACACTGATGTGTCAACAAGTACGCCAAGGTACTGCATCAATCGCGTTCCCTAAGTGTGTCCAGGTCGACATCAAGGTCGATACGACCCTTGAATGAAAGCAGGGTTTTCACACGGTGTAAGTGAATCAGGGACTCAAGCGCCATTTTGACTGCATCGCTCTTGGTCTTTGAGTTTGTGATCTCCATGGCTTCGCGAATGAGCATTTCGGGGATGTCAAGTGTTGTACGCATATAATATGATGCATAAGTGCATATAAAACGATGCATATTACACGTTTTTTACATCAAAAAGAAACGGTCAAATCCACTTGTAAAAGTTCGTATCGGAACTTGAAGGCCACACCGCAGGTTCATATCATAAATCACCCATTGACCCAAGATATCTTCATCAAATCCCTATGATTTCAAAAAGAGCCTTGACCGGACTATTGTCACTGATTCTGTTGTTCCCTGTAACTTCGTGCGCACAGTCGATACCTGAAGGAAACGTACAATCGGGCGAGCTTTCGTTCAAAGTCGTCACGGTGGCTGAAGGGCTGGAAAATCCTTGGGCGATTGCCTTCCTTCCCGATGGGGACATCCTTGTAACCGAACGTCCGGGTCGCATCCGCATCATCCGTGACGGGGTTCTTCTGGACAAGGAAGTCGCTGGATTGCCGGCCGTACGCACGGGTAATCAGGGAGGTCTGTTGGACCTGATCCTCCATCCCAACTTTGAAAACAACCGCTTGGTGTACATCAGCTATTCCAAGCCGAATGCCGATGAGTCGGAAGGCACCACATCCATCATCCGTGCTCGATTTGAAAACGATGCTTTGGTCAACGTCGAAGAGATATTGGAAGCCAAGGCCTGGTATCGCAGCCGAGGTCACTACGGCTCTCGTTTGGCGTTCGACAAAGACGGATATTTGTTCATCACCATTGGCGATCGTCAGGTTCCGCCGCGCGGGGATTTGCAGGAGCACAACTCCCAGAAGCTGAGCGACCATTTCGGAACGACGCTGCGCATTCATGACGATGGCCGGGTTCCGCAGGACAACCCCTTCGTCGGCGTTGAAGGTGCTCAACCCGAAATTTGGAGCTACGGACACCGAAATGCACAGGGCTTGGCCATCGATCCTGTCACGGGCAACATTTGGCAGCATGAGCATGGACCACAGGGTGGCGACGAGCTGAACCTGACCAAGAAAGGCGTGAACTACGGATGGCCTGTAATTGGCTACGGAGTGAACTACGGCGTGGGTACGCCCATCCACGAAACGGCCACCAAAGAGGGCATGGAGCAGCCGGTCAATTATTGGGTTCCCTCCATAGCCACCTACGGCCTGATGGTCTACACCGGAGATGCCTTCCCACAGTGGAAGGGCAACATCTTTGTGGGAGGACTGGCCGGCGAGCAGTTGGCAAGGCTTACGATGGACGGCACCCGTGTGCTCAGCGAGGAGACGCTGCTGTCGGGGATCGGACGCATCCGCGACGTGCGCCAGAGCCCGGAAGGGTACATCTACCTTGCGATCGACAGCCGGGCTGGAACCAAGACTCCGATTCTGAGGCTTGAACCGGCGAACTAGTGAAAATTGAAAATTGAAGATTGAAAATTGAAAATTGAAAATTGAAGATTGAAGATTGAAAATTGAAAATTTGCATCTTTGCTCAATGCTCAATGCTCAATGCTCAATGCTCAATGCTCAATGCTCAATGCACAATGCTCAATGCTCAATGATCATGTTCCATGCCTAAAGTTCTGATTACCGATTACGGGTTCCCGAACCTGGATCCCGAAACGGAGGTTTTTTCGCAGGCTGGCATCGAGTTTGTCACCGCCCAGTGCAAAACAGAGGAGGAGGTCATAGATGCTGCTGCCGGCTGCGATGCCCTTTTGGTGCAATGGGCTCCGGTGCGCGAACGTGTTGCGAAAGCGTTGCCCGACTGCAGATTGGTCGTGCGGTATGGTATCGGTGTGGATAACCTCGACATACCCGCGCTCAAGACACATGGCAAGGCAGTTGCTTATGTGCCCGATTACTGTGTCGATGAGGTGGCCGACCATGCACTTGCCTTAGCCCTCTCATTGGCAAGGCAATTGCCGCAGACGCATGCTCGTACGATCGGTGGGACTTGGAAAATTACCCCGCCGTCGACGATGCCGGCATTTCGGACGATGACCTTTGCGACCATGGGTTATGGGCGTATCGCACGTGCCATCCTCGACCGCGCCCGTGCGTTCGGATTTTCTTTGGCTGCATACGACCCCTTTGTCAGTCCTGATGTGATGAAGCAAAACGGGGTGCAGTCGCTAGAACTGGATTCATTGTTTCAACTATCCGACATCGTGTCGTTGCATGCTCCACTAACCCCGGAAACAAAGCATGTCGTAAACGCCGATCGTCTACGAAGCATGAAATCGACGTCCATAGTGATCAACACCGCCCGTGGACCACTCATTGACACCGTGGCACTTGCCCACGCGCTCACGGAAGGGCTGATCGGTGGTGCTGGCATCGATGTGTATGAAACAGAACCACTTGAAGAAGACCATCCGCTTCGACTTGCTCCCAATACCATCCTCACATCGCATACTGCATGGTACAGCGAGGAAAGCGTACCCGAACTGCAGCGCTCAGGTGCGCTCGAAGTGGTGAGGGGGCTCACGGGACAGCCCTTGCGAAATCCGCTGTGAAATGATATCCTCAAATTACCGTGATTCATAATCGCAGACTGCATTACATCGATCAGTTT
>CAYZWQ010000131.1:0-8323 GCA_964481355.1 uncultured Chitinophagales bacterium | reverse complement strand
ATACAAGGCCTGAACGGCTTCGGCCATCAAGTGAGCAGTGGAATGCCAAAACGTTGCCTTGCCATCGGCTGAATCCCAGGTATTCACCGTGAAGCTACCACCAGCGGTTAATGCACGATGCATGTCGTACACGGTACCGTTAACGGTAACGCTAAGGGCGTTACGGGCTAAACCCTCGCTAATGAGTTTCGCAGCATCGTATCCGGTGCTTCCGGCAGGCATCTCAAGGGCTCTTCCATCCGGAAGAACCAGGGTAATCATATCGTTTGACATGGTCAAAAGGGGTAAAGTACGAACAGAAAGAACCAAAAATACGCAAAAAAAAAGCGCCAGATAAGCCTGTGCGCTGTATATTTTTGGCTTAGTATTTATTCTTTATAAACCTAAGCTAGATACTGCAAAACTGGCCTATAAGAGCTGTTTTTGCAGTATAAATTTTGAAGTATAAAATAGAAATATGGGTGGATCGTAGTAGATTCGAACTACCGACCTCCACGATGTCAACGTGGCGCTCTAACCAACTGAGCTAACGATCCGTGTAGACTTCCAATATACGTAATATGGGGGGAGGATTGCAATAGATGCAAGGTTGTTCGTCTACATCTCGCTACGCTCGATGTGTCAACTCACAATGACAAGATGGCGCTTACAAGATGTGAGAGGCAAGTTTGTTCGTCGACATCTCGCTGTGCTCGATGTGTCAACTCACAATGACAACGCTGCACTTATTTTTGGGGGGCGTGATGCCTCGCTGCGCTCGGTATAGTAATCGTATCTTTGTGTAAATATCGTCATCCGGAGCTGACACATCGAGCGCAGCGAGATGTCGGCGAAGGACCTTCTTTTTTGCCATGTCCACCATGCCAACGTTAACACCTCATCTCACCACCCTCCGCGCTTGGGCCGACCGTGATCCCGACCGCGTCGCTATGGATGCGGCAAAGTACCCTGACCTACCCGTACGTGAAATGGCCGTCCAGCTCAGGCTGCGCCGCAAGGCCGTGGCCAAGCTTCCAGAATGGGCTGGCACCGATGTCCTGTTTACCGAGCGCGCACTTGAACAGTCGTCGGGAGAAGTCGCTGCCAAACACAAGCGCAAGTGGCTGAAGGGCAGGGTGATCGACCTGAGCGGCGGACTCGGGTCCGACCTGATCCACAGCGCCGACCAAATCGCGCATATGGTCTACTGCGACATCGACCCCGAGATGTGCGAACTGTTCAGGCACAATGCGGGCGTACTGGGTGTTCGTCCCGATGCCATTCACAACGGCGACGGCATCGCAACACTCGCTCAGTATCCCGACGGTTCCTTCGACGTAATCTACGTCGATCCAGACCGGCGGGCGGGGAAGGGGAGGTCCGTATCGCTGCAAGACGCATCTCCCGATGTCACAGCCCACCTTGATATGATGCTCGACAAAGGCAGTACGCTGCTCGTGAAGGCTTCGCCGGCCCTTGATCCGACCGAGGCAGAGCGGCAACTTCCGGGGCTCAAAGAATACCACGTCGTTTCGGTAGAGGGCGAGGTCAAGGAAGTACTGCTATTTGTCGATCGCGGGTGGACGGGTCCCGCACGGCGGGTCGCCACGGTCATTAAAAGCGACGGTCATGTAGAGATCGTTGGGGATGGCCGTGCCGCATCGACATGGAAGGATGGCATGCCATCCATATTCTGCGAACCTGACCCCGCCGTGATCCGCGCCGGACTCACATCCGAGCTGGCCGTACGTCACGGACTTCAACATGTTTCGCCCGGGTCGGTATATCTGGTCGGTAGCATCGCTCCGGCTGGCTTCCCAGGCAGAGTGCTGTCTGTCGATGACATCATCCCAGCCAATTTCAGGTCGGTGAAGGCCTGGTGCAAGGAACGCGGCATCCAAAAAGCCAACATCGCCCGCAGGGACTTCCCCGAGCAAGCCGACGCCATCCGTAAGTCGCTCAAACTCAAAGACGGTGGAAATACCTACCTGTTCTTTACCAAATGGCAGGGCGGCTACGCATGTGTTGCATGTTCGAAATGAGTCCCCCCTCTCTTTTGCCAAAGAGAGGGGCAGGGGGAGGGTTATGTCAAACGTTAAACCTGAACAACATCACGTCGCCGTCCTGGACGACGTACTCGCGGCCCTCGCTGCGCATCTTGCCGGCCTCCTTGGCGCCGTGCTCCCCGCCAAAGGCCACATAGTCTTCATACTTGATGGTCTCGGCACGGATGAATCCCCGCTCGAAATCGGTATGGATCACCCCGGCGGCCTGTGGGGCCTTCATGCCCTTGTGGATGGTCCATGAGCGGACCTCCTTCACACCGGCCGTGAAATACGTGATCAATCCAAGCTGTCGGTAGGCGCACGATATCATGTTGTCGAGCCCGGAGCTTTGTATTCCAAGCTCATCGAGGAACAATTTCTTCTCCTCAGCGTCGAGCTCGGCGATTTCGGCCTCTATCTTGGCGCATACCACCTCGACTTCGGCACCCTCGGAGGCGGCGCGTTCGCGCACCTTCGCCACATAGGGGTTGTCGGCGCCGTCGGGGAGGTCTCCCTCGTCGACGTTGCACACATAGAGCACGGTCTTCTCGGTGAGCAGGAACAGGTCAGACCAGGTCTCGCGCACATGTTCGTCGGCCACGAAGGCGCGTGCCGGGTTGCCGTCTTCCATGAAGGTGCGCAGATTGGCGATGATTTCCGCCTGCTCAAGATACTTTTTGTCGCCGCTTTTGGCCGATGCCTTCAATTTTGCCTCGCGCTTTTCGAGGCTTTCAAGGTCTTTGAAGATAAGCTCGGCCTCGATGATGCCGATGTCGCGGATCGGGTCGACGCCGCCCTCGACGTGGATCACGTTGTCGTCGTCAAAACAGCGCACCACGTGGGCGATCAGATCGACCTCGCGGATGTGCGACAGAAACGCGTTGCCCTTGCCCTTGCCTTCGGATGCACCCTTCACCAGGCCGGCGATGTCGACGAACTCGATGATGGCGGGAGTCACCTTCATCGGCTTCACGATGTCAGAAAGCTTGTCCATCCGGGCGTCGGGCACGGGCACGATGCCGACGTTGGGGTCGATGGTGCAGAATGGGAAGTTGGCGGCTTCGGCGCCGGCGTTGCTAAGTGCGTTGAAGAGTGTGGACTTACCGACATTCGGCAGTCCCACGATTCCGACTTTAAGGCTCATGAAGGTGTTTTGTCGTTACAGATTACGTCGATGATGTCGCGCTCGGGCATGAGAAGCGCCGTGAGATGACCAAAGCCGCGGTCGGGGAAAACACAGCCGGTGTCCAAACCGATCATGTTTTTCTCCATCTTCACGGTTGCCATCGGGGTATGGCCAAAAATGACAGTTTTTTCCCAGTCGGGAACCACCGTCTGGATATGCCTGCGTTCCCATAGGAATTCATATGGATCGACCTGTGCCACGTTCTCGGCAACCGTCATATAGGGGTTGATGCCACCGTGCACGCAGATGAAATCGGAGGTTTCGTAAATAAATTCGGTTGCGAGCATGAAGTCGAGGTGACCCTCTGCCTCGGCCAGGTTCGTGCCGGCCCGCGTGTACGAATCCATGGTGGTTCTGCCGCCGTTGTTGAGCCAGTGCCTCCAGCTGTCGTCGTCGCCCTCGAGGAAGGCGTCGACGGCCATCTGCTCGTGGTTGCCACGAAGAAACACGCACTCAGCCTCACTGCCGAATGCGATCAGTCGTTCGATCACGCCATGGCTGTCCGGACCACGGTCGATGTAGTCGCCCAAAAAGACATGGATGCGGTCGCGATGGGGCCGCAATTTTTCAAGCAGGGCGTTCAGGCTGCCCAGACATCCGTGGATGTCGCCGATGATGATATGCTTCTTCGTGTCGGACAATACGGTTTGATGTGATGATGATTCTTCCGTATTACGAATTTTTTCGCGTCGAGGTGTCAATCAAACCCCGCCCCGTTTTATTGATCCGCCCTTCCTTGACCATGTCTTGGCATGCCGAGTCGAGGATGCCGTTCACAAACATGCCCGACTTTCCCGTCGAGAACTTCTTGGCGATTTCGATGGCCTCGTTGATGGTGACCTTTGTCGGGATGTCGGGGAATTCGACCAGCTCGGTCAATGCCATGCGAAGCACGATCTTGTCGATGAGCGCCAGGCGGGTGAGATCCCAGTTCGCCAGGCGCTTGGTGATTTCGGCGTCGAGCTCCTCATGCTGCTCGATTGTTCGCAGATACAGCTTCTCGGCGAAGACCTTGTCTTCGGCTTCGACCTGCGGGGCGAGAATCATTTTCAAAGGTACGTCGCGGGTATCACCACTGAGCTCGAAGGCGTACAACGCCTGAAGAACAGTCTCCCGCACCTTGCGGCGGTTCATCATCTGAACAGAAATGGATGGTTACGGCAGGTGCGTTACCTGCATAGCCTGCAAAGATACGAAATTGCAGTGTGGAATGCCATGTCACATGTCGAGTGTTGCACGACGTAAAATTATCTCTCCATCCAGCGCAAACCCATATATTCGTACCATCATGATCGAAGTTGAAGCCGTATTGGTACAAGATGAGGACGACGCCGTCTCGACCGCACGAAGCTCCCTGCTCCTGTGGGGATTTGGGTTGGCCGTCATCGTCGGCAACTTGCTGCTCAATCCCTTATGGGAGGGACCTTGGTATGCCAAGATCTGGCTTCCCGCAGTGTATGTCGGTGCACTCGCCGTACTGCTCGTGAGTAAGTACAACAGACGCACGGAGCATGGGAAGGTCATATTTGAGCAGGGTTGGATTCGAATCGTCCCGAAATCTGGAGACCGGGAGGCGTTCCGACTCTCGGAGCTCGAAGAGGTGTCCGTTCATCCGGGAAAACCCGGTTTTTTCCGAAATCCGTTCATAAAAGGCTCGGTTGGTCGCCTGCAGTTTCGCCATAAAGGCGAAGACCGTCACATCATGTTTCGTCTGCGCGATTGGGAGCATGAGCCCCTTCTCAGGTCCCTGATGGCCGACATCAATCCCTGAGTTGCCGCCTCCAATGTCAGTCGCACCGTTTTCTTCATTTTGGATTTCAGGCGTTACTTGGTATCCTTGAAGAAACGATACCAACCTAAATTCGAAAGTCTGCATGGAATCCATCAGCCGTCGCCATTTCATCAAAACGGGAATGGCCTACACCATCGGTTTCGCCGGTCTGTCGACCTTTTTTGGCAGCTTGGCCGCATGTTCCACACACGCAAGGCGTAGAACCGGATTTGGTCCGCTTATTGCCGACCGCAACGGTATCTTCGACTTGCCGGACAAGTTTTCCTACAAGGTCATATCCCGTTCTGGGCAGCTGATGTCCGACGGACTGCGTGTGCCTGGCGTGCCCGACGGCATGGCCACGTTTCCTGGTCCGGATGGACGCACCCTCATCGTGCGCAACCATGAGGTGGGCATTAATGCCGAACCGTCGATGGGCCCCTTCGGCGAGCAGCTGGAGCTCATCGGCAAGGTGGATCCAGCGCTGGTTTACGACATGTCGGTGAACGGCAAACCCATCGGTGGCGGGACTTCCACCATTGTCTTCAACACGGCCACCCAGGAGGTCGAGAAGCAGTTTCTCAGCTTGGCGGGCACCGTGCGCAACTGCGCCGGCGGACCCACTCCTTGGAATTCATGGATTACATGTGAAGAGACCAAGGTAAAGGCCGGCGAGACGGCCGCCGTCGACCACGGCTACAATTTTGATGTTCCCGCAGAGGCGAGCGGCATCCTCCACCAACCCGTTCCGCTCATCGACATGGGGCGATTCAATCACGAGGCTGTGGCAGTGGACCCGAAGTCGGGAATCGTGTATCAAACGGAGGACGAGCACGACGGGCTTATCTATCGGTTCATCCCAAATACGCCCGGTAAGCTGTCAGACGGCGGACGCCTCCAGGCATTAGTCATCAAGGACCAACCATCGCTAGATACACGGAATTGGGAGCTGCAGACCGTGCCTGTTGGCGTGGAACATGAAGTGGAATGGATCGACATTGACGATGTGACCAACCCGAACGATGACATGCGCCTGCGTGGGTTCGAACGTGGTGCGGCGCGTTTCGCACGCGGCGAGGGCATGTGGTACGGCAACGACTGCGTCTATTTTGCATGCACAAACGGTGGATCGAACAAGACGGGGCAAATTTGGATCTATATACCAAGCCCATACGAAGGCACTTCGGAGGAAGCCGCGAACCCGGGCAAGGTCAAGCTGTTTCTCGAGCCGAACGATTCGTCGTTGCTCCAAAATGCTGACAACCTGACAGTGGCGCCTTGGGGCGACATCATCATCTGCGAGGACGCTGCAGGCGATGCGTCGTTGGTGGGCGTTACTCCCGCCGGAGAAATCTACGAATTCGGTCGGAACGTGGGTTCCAAATCAGAATTGGCTGGAGTCTGTTTCTCGCCCGACGGCAGCACGATGTTCGTCAACCTCCAGGTCGACGGAATGACGCTTGCCATCACGGGTCCATGGGACGGCTGAGATAATCCTGCTTCAGCAGTTCCTGAAAATGCCACGGACCCAGCTCAGTTTCCACGCTGAACCTCCCTTGACTGTAGGCGTTTGAGGTAAGGCCCTTTTGGACGTGCTCACAGATGTGGATATCTTCAGCCTGCACGTGCTCGCTGTACGCACGGTCTTCATCGGGCATGGCTGGATTTTGCTGTAGGGTATAGGGCGTGTAGTAGTAGTCGAAATGAACGACGCAATTGCCCGCATCGACTGGCAAGATTTGGTTCACCTGCATGCGTCCGGGCAGGATGTTGAGCATCATGTTCGGGTACACGAAATAGTACCAAGCCGTCTCGTCGCCTCCGCTGTAAATTGACTCCTTGTCGCGCAAGGGGCTGTCCTGCAAGATACGCCAGCCGTCAATCACGGTCTTGTATCGGTCCATGTCGAGCAGGTTGCACAAATCCGGATGCACATGGGGGATGTGGTAGCCTTCGAGATAATTGTCGGCGTACACTTTCCAATTGCATGCAATGTGATAGCTCACGCGGCTATGAAACACGAAATCGCCCAAAAGAGTCGGTGCGATTGCCTCCGAAATGCCCCCAATCTGGTGCATCAACGGTTCTGCAGGGTCACCAAGCCGCACGAACAGCATGCCATCCCACTCCTGCAAAGGAATGGAGGTGAGACCGAAATCCCTCTTGTCGAACAATTCGGCATACTTAAACTTGGGTACACCCCTCAGGCTTCCGTCGAGTTTGTAGGTCCACCCGTGATACTTGCACTGCAGCATCCTGCAATTTTCCGGCTCGGTGGCCATTGGTCCACCACGGTGCTTGCACACATTGTAGAAGGCGCGGATCTCGTGGCTGTCGCGAACTAAGATCACAGGTTGTCCTAGCAGCTCAATCGGAACAACATCGCCCACTTTTTCCAGCTGGGATACGTGGCCTACATACTGCCAACGGTTCCACAGCACATGTTTCACGTCGATTTCGTGCCAATCTGCGTCGGTGTAACACTCCGATGGCAGGGTATGGGCACGCTCAATGGAAGATGCCGAAAATGGCGAATGTTTACTCGGGGTCGCTTGCATGACGCAATGTAGTAAGTAGCTTGGCTGGAAAGCAATTCGGATTGGATGCAAGTCGCCCTTTTCTTACTTTGAGACACATCGTAGGACCGAAAAAGTTGAACGGCTGCCCGTGCCTCCGGCGAACATTTTTTGACATCGAACACGCATCATGCTATTTAAACGCTCATTGTTAACCGTTGCCCTTGTTTTGGGCATCGGTGGTTTGGTCACTGCACAAATCCGCAACGTCGAAAAGGTTGCCGGTGGACTTGGCCAGTATTTCATGAACCCCGTCTGGTCGCCAAATGGCAATTATATCGCTATGTCGGGAAACAACCACAACAGCATCCACATCTTGGATATGCAGACGGGTCAGATTCGCCAGCTGGTCGAAGCCGACCGATCGGGCTATGGATTCAGTTGGAGTGCAGATTCCGAACACATCCTATACCGGCATACTACAACGGATGGCCGCATTGTGCAGCACGCCCCGGCAATTGTTGATTTGGAGAACAGTCAGCCCCGCATCGTCGGTGAAACCAGCATACGTATGCCAGCACTTCCGGTTTGGTCGCACGACTACCAAAATGTGATCACAACCGATGGGCAACGTCTCAAAACGGTTCCGTCCGATGTCGTTCTTGAGGCCGCGAAAACGACCGCCGACTTGCCAGAAATTGCGCTTTTGAACATGGGCTCATCCATCGTGATGTTGGGAAGCGATAGTGAGCGTCGACTTGATCCATTACCTGGCAGCGAGTATATCAACGCGGCTCTGTCTCCCGACGGGAGCCGTATCGTGTTT
>CAYZWQ010000130.1:0-8342 GCA_964481355.1 uncultured Chitinophagales bacterium | reverse complement strand
TCGGCATGCAGAGTCACATTGCCTACGAAATGGATGGCACCCAGTCGACCGACCATATCGGTTGCCAGCACGTTGAGTGCAGGGGCCCAAATAGGACCACCGATGTTGTCGTATGCCGTAAAAGCGGGAAATTTGCCGTGCCAAGAGAAATTGGCGCGGAACTGCTCTCCAGGAGGGTCGGGTTTGACCCCGTCGCCACGAACGTCGTTCATGTTGTTGATGCCCCAACCGGTTGCGTTCCCGATCACGTAGCGTGTTTCAGCGACGACCGAATAGCGCCATTGCATGAAGGCCCAGAAATCGGTCACCGTCGTGTTTGCAAGCTCGATTTCGGCGTCGCCGTCGGTGTTGCCGGTGTTCGTGAAGATGTATTCAGTGATGTGGTAGTTGTCGTGGTACGAGTTGCTGAACTGCATGATCTTGCGCTCCATGGTGATACCCAGTTGGGTGTTCACCTTGTTATAGATCATGAGGTCTGCTTCCATGTCCGGGTCGACCTCGTCCACCTCGATGGGTTTTTCGAAGGTGTCGATACCGTCCACGCTCACGATCGGCCACTCGAAGCGGCTCACCAATTTGAACTCGACAGGGAAGAACGCATTCAAACCCGTTGCTCGCGGCCCCTTGTGCACTACCTTGAAGGGAAAGTTGTTGCCGCGCTCGTCGGTGAAGTTGCGTGCGCCAAGCCAGAGGCCCTTTGCAGCCTGTGTGTCCTGGAAACGGTAGATAGCCGGCCATTGCAAACCGTACTGTTGCCTTTTGACAAAGGCTTCCTCCGCTTCAAATCCCAAGTTGGAGTACCAGCTGTGCAGCGAACCAGCATTGAGCCATTTAAATTGTTCTTGCGCCTGAACAATGGTGGTGAGGGTCAACAAACCCATCAGGCCCAAACCCAATTGCCTCATCCAACCGTTCAGGTGTATATGTACGTTGTTTTTCATTGAATATCCGTGTAGCGTACGTTACAAAGTGGTTAAAAGGTGAGGCGGACGCCCCAGAAGATGTTTCTTGGGTTCAGGAAATTGAGGAATTCCTGATTTGGCATGTCGATATACGACCTGTTCTTGCGCCATTCTGCCTTCTGCTCCTCCGAGGCATTTTCATCCCATGGGATGTACGGGCCTTTGCGAGTCACTCCCGGGCGGTCATTGCCGGGTATGTTGCCATATCCGAGCGGATCTCCGATCTCTTTGGGTAAATGAAGCGATTTCATGTACGCCTCATAGTCGCGTCCGTCGATGAAGCCGTTGTTGAACTGGCTCATGTAACGCGTGTTCAGCACATTGCTGATGTCCACAAAAAACAAGGCCGTCCCCAACTCGGTGGTGAAGCTTTTGCTCACCCGCATGTCGATGTTGTGGTTGTCGACCCACTGTACGTTGTTGTTGATTCCAGGGATCGAGCCGCCTCCGGCCCATGTGAAATACTGGCCTGACTGCCACGATGCCCTTGTAGACACCGACCAGTCGCCGAGTAGGTGCTGGTTGCCAAATTTCGGCCCAAAGGTGCGCGGCGTGTACAGCTCGAGGATAATGTTGGCAAACGGCTGCGGTACAGGCTTCGACTGTAGGTTCAAGGCAGTCTCGAACTCTTCCTGACGCTGTAGGGCACGGTTTTCGTAGTATCTGCGAAGACCGAAGAATCCGCTTGAGCGAATGCTGTACGTGTAGTTGATTTCGCCGCTGAAGAACCGGGTCGGGGATTTGCGCAGCGAGAGTTCGACGCCGCGCGTGTCGTCGTACGACGTGGGCTCCGTTTTCGAATAGGTCACAAGCCCGTTGGTGTTGTTATAGGTCACAAGGGCCGGTTGGTTCGAAGCGTCGCGGTAGTAGCCCGACACGCGTGCCACAAAGCTGTTACGGATACTTTGCTCATATCCCAATTCGTAGGCAACCGTCTTTGGAAGCGGCGAGTTGGGGTCGGCAATACGGGTCAGCTGTCCGTTGTCGGAGAATCTGCGGATCATGTACAGGCTCTCTGGCGAGGGCAACTGGCGGAAGTGTCCATAGTTGAAGAACAGCTTGCTTGTGACCGTTACCGGGAAGGAGACGCCCATCCTCGGACTCAGGTAGAAAAACCGTTTTGTCGGGGATGTGCTCAACGAGTCGAGCGCATCGGCGCCACCGGGAGCGAATGCCCTCGTGAAGGGAGCATAATCGATCCAGTCGCCGCCGGCGTGACTGTAGTCGAGACGAAGGCCGACGTTGGCGATCATGCCCTTGAACTCAAGTTTGTTCTGTACGTAGGCCGCACCGCGGGTGGGGTAGGTGGTCCACTTTGAGATGGAGCGACCGCTCGGCAGATACTCGTCGACGGAACCGTAGTTGACCTTATTGACCGTGTACACGAACTCAAGGCCGGCTTTCACTTGGTTCCAGCGGTTGACCTGGCTGGTGATGTCGGCCCTTCCCGACCACGTCGCCGTGAAGCTGGAGTCGCGGGAGTTGCTCATGCCCACGCCCATGCGAAGACCGCTCCCGACACCGCTTGAAGGCTGGGTGTAGTAACCGAATGGGCCTTCGTCGGCACAGAAACTGCCAAAGCAGACCACAGGGGTCAAGTCGCGCGGGCGACCCGGATTGGTATCGTAGCTGGAGCTGAAGTTGTCTACCTTGACTTCATAGAAGGTGTTGTTGCTGATGGTGTGCGTAAACTTTGCGCCAAAACCATACCGCTGGATACTGGTCGGTGCCCAATAGTCGGTAGAATAGATGCGTGAATCGATGAAGCTAACGCGATTCAGCTGGGAGGCTATCGATGATCCGGATGTGAACACGCCGGGGTTCCCGGCATTGTTGTTGTTGGTGCCTTTCGTGAATCCGTAGATACCGTCCACACTCAACTTCATGCCTGGCTTTATGTCGGACGTGATCCGGAAGTTGGCGAACGAGTTGTTGTAGCCACTCGTGGCCAATGGGATCATGTATTGGGTCTCCGTGGCCCGCATCGAAATGAAGAATCGGAGATTCCCCAATTTTTCGGCACCGATGATGGGTCCGCCGATACCGGCGTCAATCTCGTAGTCTGGGTTGGTTACGGTCAGATTTTTGCGGTGCTGCCATCTGAACAGCTGTTGGGCACCCAGCGGCGTGAGATCGTTGGATGGGTCGTCATCTTGCAGCGTCTGCAGGGCAACGGCATTCCAGCCTTCAAACTCGGGGTATTGCTGCTGAGTGTATGTGTCCCACTTTCCGTTCTTGGTGCCCGTGAAAGCCACCTCTGGATCCAGATAGGGCCGCAGCCAGTACGAATTTGGGTCGTTTGCCGCCTGACCCTGGTTTTTCGGAGCCGCTGCGCGATAGCGCGCAATCACATCCACGGTGTATTTGTCGCGACGTCCTTCCTTTGTCGTCACGTTCACAATGCCTGAACGCACGTTTCCGTATTCGGCGTTGAAACCGCCCGTCTGCACCTGGATGTTGTCGACAGCAGTGAGCGAAATGCCGGTAAACGGGCTGTTGTCGCGGGCATCGCGAAGGGTGGCTCCGTTAACCACGAAGGAGAGCTGGTCGCTGCCGGCGCCACGGATGCTCAGGCCACGCGTGCCCGCCTGCAGTCCGACGACCTCCGACACGTTCGTGATGGGAAGTTTCTTGATCTCATCGGCATTCACGTTCACCTGGCTGCTCGAAACGTCCTGCTGGATGATCGGCCTTTCGGCGATGACCACCAACTCCTCGCCCAAGAACGCCTCCTCACGCAGCTCGAAATCCTGCAGCGTGGTGAGGTTGATGTTCACTCGCACATTCTCGATCACCACAGGGGTGTAGCCGATAAGTGACGCCCTGAGGGTATAGGTGCCTGCCGACACGTTCAGGATATTGTAATATCCGTCAACGTCGGTAGCATTTCCAATGGTGGTTCCCTGAATGACGACGTTGGCGCCCACCAGGGGCTCTTTGGTGACAGCGTCGATCACGCGTCCGCTTATCTTGCCGCTTTGTGCGAGAATGTCGGGTGCCGTGATGAGTGTCAATAAAAAAAGAGCAACAGTAACTTTTCTGATCATAGAAGCTCCATGGGAAGCGGTTTCAATATGCGATGCGGCTATATGGCCAAATGAATGCTGTCGAGGGCGCCTGATCAATGTTCCGTTCGCAAATCACAGGGAGCGACGACAATATTGCGTCTGTTCAAATCCATACAGTCCAATTCTTTATAGTCGCTTCATAAGCGACCATTCCTTGTAATTTAGAAAAAGCTTTTCACTAAGCAAATCGATATGATATAAAAACGACAAAAGCCGCTGGTGCGGCTTTTGCTGTAAAAAAAACAGGCTGGACGGATTAGGCCTTCTTCGACTCTTGGATCTGGATGCGAATCTCTTGTGCGAGCGCCTTGAGGTCTTGCAGGCTCTTACGGGCGCGTGTTCCTGCGGTCTTGTTTCCCTTGTCAAAAAACTTGTCCATGTCTCCTTCAAGCTGATCCACGATTGCTTTAATCTCGTTGAAACGGTTCATCTGAGTCTCCAGTTTTAGGTGTTTTTGAGTAATTCTCGTTATATGTCTGCGTGTAATGCAGCGAGAATCTAATCAGAGCATTTTAGTGAGTCAAGCATGCATGCCCCAAAATCGTCAAAAAAAAGCAATATGGGGCATATTTCTGTTCATTTTACACCCATTTGGCCGACAATATCTGGTCCTGACGGTACTAGTTGCTTCGTATGAGGTCGTTGAGCGCGTTCCAAGTGTCCATGCCGATTCGCTGGACCCTCCCGAATGAGTCTGAACGTGCATCGGCATCCCGGTCATCGCCCTCGGGGTTCTTTTGGACGAAAACTCCGTCCAGGCGGGCTGCGGTAACCTGCAGCAACGGAACCGACAAGGCCAACGACAAGGCTTCGGCGAGTCCGAGCAACTCATCTACCGAGCCGTCGTCGGCTCTCAGGTTCGACAGGATGAGATTGGTGGAATGCGGCATTCGGGTACGCGGGTCATTGATGAAGGTTACGGTTCCTGTATCGTCCAGCAGACCGACTTGGTGCCAGTGAAGGCCCACGGATCCGACACCTGCCTCTGCAAAGAGATCGACGAGACGGCGGTTCGTCTCTTTGATGACCCTCTTGCGGGCGTCGCCGCGCATCATGCCATCCTGCATCATGTCGTCGGTTCGCTCATTGTCGGTATGGACGAAGATGCCTCTGATCCCGCGATGGTTGGCGGCACCTCTTGCGAGGGATTTGAGAAACAGTGTTTGACCTGTCTGCGAGCGGTAGATGACCGCAATGTAATGAAATGGAAACAAAACTAGTTGCTGATGGATTGTACGGCCGCGTCGGCAATCGATGCCCTCACCCTGCCGACCGGGGCTGAAGAACCCCTGTAGGGCCATGTTCGGTTGGTCAACACGATGACGGTCAAATCTCGTTCCGGGTCCATCCATACACTCGTACCCGTGAAACCCGTGTGTCCGAAGGTGGTCGGGCTCATCAGGGTGCCCGCACTGCTGAATCCGGATTCGGATTTCATGTCAAATCCAAATCCACGCTTTGCGAGCACCGACTGTCGGGCCGTGAACAGTTCGACGGTGCTGCTGTCGGCTACGGTGTATCCGCCATAACTTCCCCCTTGCTGCAACATGGTTGCCCAGACGGCTATGTCGGCAGCGGTCGAGAACAATCCGGCGTGGCCGGCCAAGCCGTCCATGTACCATGCTCGCTCGTCGTGCACTTCGCCTTTGACGGTGAGCTTACGGTAGACGGTGTCGATTTCGGTGGGGGGGATGCGCTCCAACAGCGTGGTATCCGATTTGATTGGGTTGAACCCGGTCGATTTCATGCCCAAAGGTTCGAAGAGTTCTTTCTTGGTGTATTGATCAAACGGCATTCCCGACACGTTCTCGACTATCTGCGCAAGCGTGATGAACCCGAGGTCGCTGTACACATATTCCGTGCCCGGGCGGCTGATGAGGGGCTCGTTGAGCGCGGCCTCGAGAATTTCGGCACGGGTTTTGAATCTGTCGACATACACTCTGAAGGCAGGTAATCCAGACTCATGCGTGAGCAGTTGGCGGATCGTGATGAGACGCTTTTCGTCGGTGTCGAATTCAGGGATGTACTTAGAAACGCGGTCATCCACCGAAATCTTCCCTTGGTCAACCAGTCGCAGCACCGACGTGGTGGTGGCGATCACCTTGGTCAATGATGCAAGATCAAAAATGTCGTCCTGCTTGTACGGCCTTGCATCGGCTTCGTAGGTGTGGCTTCCGTAGGCCTTGTGGTGGATGATGACGCCATCTTTCACTACGGCAACGACCCCGCCCGGAAACACCTTGTCGCGGATGGCCTGCAGCATGATGTCGTCGATTTTTGCGATCGAATCGGGATCCATCCCGACGGACTCAGGTTCGTCGGCCCGCAATCGGCTCTTTGCAAGATCTATCCCCGATCCCCGAGAGTAAAGATCCGGGATGGTGACTGGCATCCTCCCGGTAACGTCGGATGCCCCGAATAAGGCTGCCGCGACACTGGGCACATGCTGTTCGTGTCCACTCCAGGCCACCAAGTGGGATTCTGCCTCGGGCATGGTCGACATTGTGTAAGGATTTCCCAGCGCCAGGACCACCGACGGTTTACGCACATCCTGAATTTGCCGGAGAAACCGTTCACGGGGTCCCGGAGTGGCAGTGAGCTCGCCTGCAACCACGGTGTAGTAGGTTGCCACGACCGTAACATCCGCCGCCCTTGCCGCGCGAAGGATGGCTTGCTGCTGTGATGCCGTAGTGCGGGGATTCAGGCTCATGAATTCGACAGAACCATGGTACTTCGACATCTCGTCGGCCAGAGCGCGCCCGGTGTTGCCGCTCCGGTCGTTAGCGACTCCAAGAAGGAGGATCCGCTTCTGTTTTAGTTCCGAGAGTGGCAGCACATCATTCTCATTCTTGAGAAGCGTGACGCTTTCGCGGGAAATCCGGTCAGAAATGATTCGGTGCTCCCTGCTGCCGACGATATCGGTAGTGTAGGCGGAGTTGATGGCACGCTCTTCAAAGAGGCCTAGCTGGAATTTCCAGTGCATCAGCTTGCGCAGGCTCGCGTCAATCCTGCCCTCACTGATCAGGCTGTCCTGCACGGCCTTGACAACCGCCCCGATGGCGATGTCCTCATTCGGCGAGAGAATCAAGAGGTCAACGCCCGCATGTATGGCCGCCACTGCCGCCTCGCCGGGTTTAAAGACACTTGTCACGCCGCGCATTTCGAGGGCGTCGCTCACGATCAGGCCTTCGTAGCGCAGACTGTCGATGAGCAGTCTTCCAAGCACGTTCGGGTCGAGGGTGCCGGGCACCCGAGGCTGGTCGCTGAGATTTGGAAACGATATGTGGGCGCTCATGATGCTGGCGATCCCGGCATCGATGGCATCGCGGAAGGGAGGCAGCTCCACCGTGTCGAGACGAGCATAGTCGTGGCGGATCACCGGAAGTGTGAAATGGGAATCATTTTCGGTGTCGCCGTGGCCCGGAAAATGTTTGGCCGTGGCCAACAGACCCGTGGATTGCACCCCTTTGATGAACTCGGTGGCATAAATCGACACTTTGGCCGGATCCTCCGAAAACGAACGAACGTTGATGACCGGGTTGAGCGGGTTGTTGTTCACATCCACAACCGGGGCGTACACCTGATGCACACCCAAGGCTTTGGCCTCAACCGCCGTGATCCAGCCCATGAGCCAGGCGTTCTCAGGATTCCCCGTAGCGGCCACACCCATGGCAGGTATCAGCCTGGTCGCCTCCTCAACGCGCATGGCGGCACCGTATTCCATGTCTTGGGCCACCAGAAGGGGAACGGTGGCCAGCTCCTGGAGGTGATTTGCCATCTTCACCTGATCGGAGGCGTTTCCACGAAAGAAAATGACGCCACCGACTTGGTCGTGCTCAACCAGTTTGCGCAGTTTCTTATAAGATGTCTGATTTTCGGACCAAGGCTCCCCGAATGCCCTCACAAAGAACAACTGCGACACCTTCTGATGAAGATCCAACGATTGAATCATCAACTCGACGCGCTCAGGGATGTCGTTGAGCGGCTCGGCGGGAGGCGATGTCCTGGGGAAATTCGGAATAAACTGCGACCAGGAGGTCGTTGCCAAGACCAACAGGGAAGCAAGTAATATGGCGATGTAGCGTGACAGAAGAAGGAGATAGTGAGAAGAATGAGTAAAGAGCAAGAGCAAGAGCAAGAACAAGAACAAGAACAGGAGGAGGAGCAGGAGGATTTGATCGCGGATCAATTCGATCTATCAGATCATAAGAGAAATGACCTGACTAATCACTAATCACTAGTCACCGATCCCTGATCCCCGATCCCTGATCCCCGATCCCCGATCCCTGATCCCTGATCCCTGACTGATCAC
>CAYZWQ010000129.1:0-8354 GCA_964481355.1 uncultured Chitinophagales bacterium | reverse complement strand
GATACGTTGCCATTGTTTGTAACCAATACATCATCTTTGCCGTACACCCAAGTTATGGGCGGTTTCTGCGCCAAGCCCAACAACACCGATGTAAGCCCTATGTTTCGGGCTGGTGATACAGCTTCGACTATCGCATCCGGGTATCCACCATGACCGGTTTGCATCTGCAGTACGGCATCCACGATCTGCTCGATCTCGGGGTGCGTGTAAGCCGGATGCCAAAACGTCACGTTCACCACATTTCTGACGTAATCTCGGTCCTTTCTTGCAAGGGCATTCACGAATGCAGGATCAGGCCCTTTCGTGAAATATCCGTGCGGTGGAGGAGGGGCATACAAGGTGAGCTTCTCGATGGTGATTTCCTGGTTTGCCAACAGGCGCATCGCAACCAAGCCGCCGAGTGAGTGTCCAACTATGTGCAGGCGTGGCTTTTGTGTCACGTACATCTTTTCTATAAAGGCCTCTAAATCATCGGCCCAATCTGCTACACCACGTTTGGTGTTCACTTTTAGGTACGGGTCCGACTCACCGTACATGCGCATGTCTGGAGCCAGTGCGCATACGGCATGTGATACCTCCTTCAGAATCGGATTCCAAATCGCGGAGCTGCTCGCATTTCCGTGAATGAACAGTACCGGGCGACCGTCTTTCGATCCTGCCGCCCGATACCAAGTACGCATTCGGGATGTCTGAAGTATCACTTTAGGAACGCACGTACGGCGTCGGCAAATTCTTTTGACCGCTCAAGAATTAACATGTGTCCGCATTTGTCAAGTTCGACCAAGGTGCTGTTGGGAATTGCCTCATGCCCTTTCTGCATCACATCGGCCGTCTTACCCGGATTCAGATATGGGTTCGGGATCAGGTTGTCGTTCTCGCCATATACGATGAGCGTTCGATGCCTGATCTCTCCCAGTCGGTCGGTTGTCGGCTCGTTGAGCATGGCGTCGACGCTTTTGTCTACCGCATGCGCAAAATCGTAGATATCGTAGGCTTTGGCCATCCGGACGCGCTCCTCCACCATCCACTCATGGCGGTCGTTCCACCGGTAGAAATTGCCGGATAGATTACGGCGGATATTCTCCTCGTTGGTTTTTACGACGCCCTCGTGCGTGATCACGCCCGACAGCCAGTTGCCGGCACCACGGTCGAAGGGTTCAATTCCTGCTGGTGCGGCAAGGATCAAGTTCTCGATTTTGTCCGGGTTCGACAAAGCCAGGGTGATGCCTATCTGCCCACCCATCGAGTGCCCAACGTATGTAACGTTTTGGAGATTGAGTTCCTCAATCAATGCCACGACGACATCGGCATAATACTGCATGCCGATTGGAAGTTCGCCTTTTTGTGACTTTCCGTAGCCGGGAAGGTCGACGACGATGAGCCGATAATCCTTCTCGAGCTGTGCGATGACCTCACGCCAAAATCCGGCGTTGCTTGCCAAGCCGTGTACCAGAACAAGGGTCTTGTTGCTGGATCCGACGTCGATATAAGCAACTGTGGGCGATCCCGTACTCTTCTTCACTTCATAGCCATAGTCGATATCCTCAAACTCCATAGCCGGCATCGAGGTGTATTTATATCCTGAGCATGAAGCTGTAAGTAGACTGACTACAAGTGCGATAAATACATTTTTCATAGTTGTCTCCTTAGAACATCAGCCAGCTGAGGGATGTAAACACAACCCAAGGGTTGTCGGGCTTGGTTTCGGCAAGCCGAACGCGGGGGCTGTCGTAGAAATCGCCATTCATCATGTAGGCGCCGCTGATGCCTACTGTGAGAAATACCTTCAAGTTGTACTTGAGCTCGGCATTGATTTCGGAACCGATGTAGTTTCCGCCCCTTGGTGGGGCAACGTTGCTTATGGCGCTGGCAAAACCGACCTTCCCAGAGAATCTGTTGGGGATGAAATCGCGCGATGCATTCAAAAAAACGGCCGAAGTACCGTATCCCATGTTGGATATGTCATGCACGGCCGAGTAGTAGCGGTTAACGACCTGCGGATCAGGGAAGAGGAGGAACGCCCGGTGCGATCCATAGATCCCGACGGGCGATCCCCATACATTACCGGTGAGGATCGAATTCACCTTGCCGTCTTTCACGCCGTCGGTGTCGCCCGTGGTGAAGAGGCCCTCTATCCAGACCTTGTCTTTGTTGGTCTGCCCATATTTGTAGTGTAGTCCGGCATTCACGGCAGCTGAGGCTACCTCGGCGATGCGGCCGGTCTGGGTACCGACCGAGTCGATGGTGCCGATATTGGCAATGGCATAACCGTCGGCCATCCATGGGCCACCGATGAAATCACGGTTATAGGCGGCATTCACTCCGGTCCACAGTATGTTGGCGTTGTAGTTTTGCGTGGAGACGCCGGCATCACGGAAATCGAGACGCACCGCTCCGTTGTATTCGGCCAATGCGCTCGTGAGGCCTTGTCCCAAAATGGAGATTCCGCCCGCATTTTTGGCCGTGTCGCGCAGATACCACAGGCTGTATCCGAGCTCCCATTTCTTGGATGCCCGGTTCTTGAGGTCGGCCATGATCAGATAAACGTCGTCGTCCATCGATATCTGGTTTTCCCACAGCTGATAAGCTCCAAGTCGCAACTTCAGAGTGGGGTTTACATCCTTGAACAAGGCGGCACCAACCGCCTGGGTCCCCCAAAACGAGAGCTTGTATCCCGTGGTCTGCGCGATCTCGAGCGTGTTCGTGTTCGGGTCGAGCGCGTTGTCGAACATGCGCTGCAACCCTATCACGGCATTCCAACCTTTGTCGGGCGGACGTAATTCCACGTTTGCCATCAGCGTCTGCAGGTTGACCTGCCCACCGCTTAAACCGCCGCCCCGATTGTTGCCGATGCCGTACGACTGGTCACCGAAGGTGTAGTCGACCTTCATCAGCGTGCGGAACGTGGCAAACCCGTCAAGAATGGAGGGTGTATACACGAGGAACGGCACGAACCGCTGCTCCGTGTAAAAGGCGGCACGCGACACCGTGCTAGTGGAGTTCGACCCAAACAGGCGGCCGATCACCTGACCCTGAAGCACGTCGTTCGTCGGGGTCACATTTGAGACCGTGGAACGCGTGAAGGAGTAACCAATGAACGTCCACTCCTTGGGCTTTGGATCGAGGGTATATTTCGGCCGATAGGTCGACTGAGCTACCAACGAAGCACAGGGTACCAAGGCCAACATCAGTGTCAGAATGATCTGGCGCATAGGATGATTCCAGTTAGCTTAATTACGACTGAATTTTTGAACCCAGAATGTGCCTTGGGCAACACCGCCAATCGTGGTTGACCCGAAGCCGCCGGCTTGGGTAGGACCAACGACACCAGCGAGGGCAGGTTCGGCTTGGATCACCTCATACGTCATCACACCTGCCTGGATTTGGAAGATGCCTCTTGCCACCAGGGAGGTCGGTGTAGCCTGGCGGAGTTCTATGGCACGAATGCCGTTTGTGGCAGGCGTCGTTGCCGTCCACGTGCCCGTGAAGGTCACCGTGGCGTTGCTCGAGTCGGTTGCAACGACGTTGTAGGTGCCATTTTCGTTGAATATGGCGTCAATTTTACGTGTCTTGCTGAGTACGGCAAGACCCAGTGCCACATTTCCGGCTCCCTGCGAAACCCAGGTGCCGACGATTTCGTCTTTTTGATCGTCATTGTCGTCGCCGCTTGAGTCGCAAGCGGTGAACGAGAATCCAATGAGAACGAAGCTGAGAAGATAGATGAGGTTTTTCATGGTGATTTTGGTTGAGGTTGTTTGGTTGTTAAATGTCTTTGGGGAGTGACCGTTTCAAGATTTTTCCTGCATCGCTCTTCGGGAGCTCTGCTATGAACCGTGCATGTTTCGGAATTTTGTATTTCGCGAGCTTACCCTCGCAAAATGCACGCACCGCATCCGCATCCATTTGTGCGCCGGGTTTGAGTACGATGTAAGCCATGCCAACTTCACCCCATTTGGTGTCGGGCACGCCAATTACTGCCACTTCCCGTATGTCGGGATGGCTACGTAGCACATGTTCGATTTCAGCTGGGTACACATTTTCGGCACCACTGATGAACATGTCTTTCTTGCGGTCGACGATATAGAAATAACCCTCTTCGTCTTGTCGCGCAATATCGCCTGTGTGAACCCAGCCATCGACTACGGTACTTGCCGTTGCTTCGGCATTGTTCCAATACCCATCCATTGTGACAGGACCTCTCAACAGAAGCTCACCCGGTGTACCCCTTGGTACGTCATTATGACCGTCGTCGACAATACGGGTGTCTATGTAGAAGTTGGGGAAGCCAATCGATCCCATTTTGCGCTCAGCATCCTCTTCGTTCAAAGAGAACACGTTGGGACCGAACTCTGTGAGTCCGTATCCCTGGCGCACGGGCACCTTGCGTGCATGCCAGTCGCGGATCAGCCCGATCGGCATGGGCTCGCCACCCACAATGGCATAGCGAACGCTCGAAAGGTCGGTCGAGTCGAAAAGCGGGCTCTGCCGAAGCATGTCCATCATTGTCGGAACACCGAAAAAAATGGAAATGCACTGCTGCTCGATAAGCTGTAGCACCCTGTCGGGATCAAACTTCTTCAGGAAGATCTGCTTGGCTCCACGGTGCAGAAACGGCAGGTTCAACACATTCCACCCACCCGTGTGGAAGAACGGTGCGAAGGTGAGCGTGACGTCTTGCTGCACCAGATTCAACCTCAAACCCGTGTTGATGGAGTTCCAGAACAGCATTCGGTTGCTGAGTATGGCGCCTTTGGGCCGACCCGTGGTGCCGCTCGTATACAAGATCATGCAGGGGGATTCGAAATCGGATCGCATGCCAGGGTCGGTTGAGTCGATCGTGGCATCCCGCAGGATGTCGCTTACGCCACCCGGACCGTCGAAGCTCAATTCCGGATAGCCGCTGATACGGTCGGCCAAAGCCTGCTGCTCAATCACCAAGGTCGGCTTTGCATCGTCGACGATGTACTGAAGTTCGGGAGCGGTAAGCCTAAAGTTCATCGGCACCAATAATGCACCTGTCTTCTGAACGGCAAAGAACAGAAGCACATAATCGAGTTCATTCGTCGAAAGCACTGCGACCCGGTCGCCATGTTTGACGCCGCGGACATCGATCAGATGCCTTGCCAGACGATTTGACCTCTCATATGCCTGTCGGTAAGTGATCGTCTCACCGGTGGCGTCGTCGACCAGCGCCACGGCATTCGGGGTGTAAAGGGCCCATCGTTTTAGCCAATCGATTTCGAGGTGGTTCATTTCGTTGCTCCCTTCAATCCGAAGCCGGTAATCATTGCCGCGACAATGGCCACGGCGGCAGCTACACCGGGATTTTCGCCGGTTGCCTGCGTAAATGGCACGGGCAGTTGCCCATAGTACATGCTGAAATGCACCGCAACGGCCACCACAGATGCTCCAACCACGGCACGCAGTGGCACGTCTTTGTAGAAAAGTCCCATCAATATCGGAACAAAGGCAGCCGAGAAGTAAGCATAGACGCCATTTTGTGCAAAGATGCCCACGCTGAGCTTTGGATTCACAAGCTGGTTCCATGCCATGAATATGGTGGCAACTGCCATCAGGACGATCACCAGGCGATTGATCAGAAGTAATTTGGGCGACTCTTTGAGCTGCAGTAAATCCACCGTGATCGTTGTGGACACCGACTGAATCAGTCCCTCAAGGGTGGATACTCCGGCCGAAAGAAGCCCCATCACAACAATGAGGCCCACCCATACCGGGAAATATTCAGCAACGTAGGCCGACATCATTCCGTCCATGGGGATCGGCGTTCCGTTGTTTGTCAGGTCCGGGAAGGTGATGCGGGCATAGAACCCGGTGAAAACGACCAAGAAGAAAAGCAACTGAACGGTAACGCCAACGGCCAGATAGCGGTTCACAGACGCATCATCCTTCAATAACAGTGACTTGGTCACGATGTGCGGCTGGCAAACGATGGCCACACCCACGATCATCTGTGTCACGAAGATTTCGAAATAGTCGCGGAAGAGGAAGCTGCTGTCGTTGGTCGTCTGCGCCAGCTTCGGATCGATGGAGCTCAGCTTGTCGATGAAGCCGGTCACTCCGTCTTTGAAGTGTTCGTAACCGGATCCCAGCAGAATGAACGCAACCACAAGCATCAGCAGGGCTTGAACGGTGTTGGTGTACACCATGGAATTCGCACCCCCGAACATCATGTAGCCAAATATGAATATCACGATGCCGATGAGGGCATACAATTCCGGGATGTTGAGTGTGGACGAGAGCACTTTGGTAAGCCCCACAGCGATCAACACGATGAACGTCATGAGCAACAACGACAGGAGTCCAAACCAGACACCGAACCCGCGGCTTTGGTAGCGCGTCTGCATCCATTGCGCCATGGTCATTGCCTTGACGGCCTGTCCATGTTTGCGGAAACCCTTTGTAAGCACCACGAGTGAGACGACAGCAGCCAAAGGCAAAGCCACTCCCATCGAGATGAAGCCGCTCCAACCGTACAGCGACACGAAACCGGGATTGATGATGAACGTCGCGGCGCTGGTCATCGACGCCGCCAAGGAGAGCCCAACCGCAGTCGGCGAGAAAAACAGGCTTCCCAGCGCGAAATCTTGAATGTTCGTGGTTTTCCGTGCGCCCCTGACAGCAATGGTCAGAATGGCAGCGGCATAGAGTGCTATGACGATCCAACCCGGATTCATAGTCGGAATGCGTTGCAGGCGAAGGTCAGTCCCCCGCCCGATCCCATGTTTACAATGATGTCGCCCTGCTTGAGCTCGCCTCTGCGCCAGCTTACGTCCATCGCCATTCCGATTGCGGCCGACCCCGTGTAGCCGTAAGTAGACATCACGGTGGTGGCAGTATCGCGCGGCAAGCCCAGGTTGTCGAGCGTTTCGTGGATCTGGTTGATGTTGATCTGTGTCATGAACGCCCTGTGGATGTCGGATATGCTGAATCCGCCACGTTCTGCTACTGTAGAGATCATGTCGGTCCACATCTGCGGGTTGAGCTCCTTGGGGAATTTCTTCACAAACTGCAGATGATGGTTCTCGGTAGTTGGATGTGCAACCGCACCTGTGTAGATGCCCATGTAACCGTAAAACTCACCGCGGGTGCGCATGTCGGACGCCAACCAACCGCGTCCGACCTCACGGGTAGGAGCGAGCACTGCCGCCGATGCGCCGTCGGCAAACAACGTCGCCGTTTTCTTGTCGTGCACATCCAGGAACCGACTCATGCCGTAGGCGCCGATCACAAGCGCATACTTATAGTTCGCGTCGACACGTATAAACTTTGTGGCAGTCTCAAGTGCGGTCACAAACCCGGCACATGCCGTGTTCAGATCAAAACTTGCTGCATTCACCAGCCCTGCCTTATGGCAGACCACCGACGCTGTAGAAGGGGAGATGTAGTCGGGCGTGTCGGTCGACACGATGAGCAGGCTGATGTCGGATGGCAGCAACTCGGCGGCTTCGAGCGCACGCCTTGCGGCGATGACGCACAAGTCGCTGGTGGACTGGTCATCCGACATCCAGCGCCTCTCCCTGATGGTTAAATTTTCCTGTAGCCAGGTGTCGACGTCTTCGCCCAATACCTCGTTAAAATACGAGTTGGGGACGACCTTCTCGGGCACGTAGTGGCCGGTTCCTATGATGGTGGCGTTACGCAACGAGTCCTCCGTCCACACTCAAAGTTGTACCAGTAATGAAGGCGGCGGCATCCGAGGCCAGGAACACATAAGCGTTGGCAATATCTTCGGGCGCGCCGAGGCGACCGATCGGAGTCTTGGCCTTCATGCCGTCGAGCACGTCGGGTGGCATCTTCTGCACCATCTCGGTGGCAATGAAGCCCGGAGCTACTGCATTTACACGGATCCCCTTCCGGCCCAGCTCACGCGCCCATGTTTTGGTCATGCCGATCACTCCTGCCTTGGTTGCCACATAGTTCGTCTGGCCAAAATTGCCATACAGACCCACCACTGAACTGGTGTTGATGATCACACCCGAACCTGCCGCCGCCATGTGCTCTGCGGCGCATTTGCCACAGTTGAAAACGCCCGTGAGGTTCACGTCGATCACCTTCTGCCAAGTGTCGGGATCCATTTTGAGCAAGGACTTGTCCCGGGTGATGCCGGCGTTGTTGACCAGGATGTCTACCTTGCCAAACGCCTTGATTACGGCGTCCATCGCCGATTTCACCTGCTCGAAGTCGGATACGTCGACGCGCATGTAATCAGGCGAAAAAGCGCTTACAGAATCGGGAAAATGGGGGAGCATGTCCCAAACGACGACCTTGGCGCCCTCATCGGCGAAAGCCTTCGCGGCCGCTAGCCCTATGCCTGCCGCCCCGCCGGTTATTAC
>CAYZWQ010000128.1:0-8428 GCA_964481355.1 uncultured Chitinophagales bacterium | reverse complement strand
CGATCAAGACGGATGCAAAGGAAGCACTAGCCGAGAAGTATCCCGACATGGAAAAGGCCATCTCCGAAATCTGCCACACGCTTCAGGAGCAGGCGCTTCGCAAGATGATCCTCGATCACAAGCAGCGTCTCGATGGACGCAAGCCGGATGAGATTCGCCCCATATGGACCGAGGTGGGCTATCTGCCGCGCGCCCACGGATCATCCATCTTCACACGCGGGGAGACTCAGGCACTTGTGAGCGTGACGCTCGGAACGAAACGTGACGTTCAGTATGTCGACACCCTGTTCGACCAGGAGTCGAAGAGTTTCATGCTGAATTACAATTTCCCGCCTTACAGCACGGGTGAGGCGAAACCGCTTCGTGGCGTTAGCCGCCGCGAAATTGGTCACGGCAACCTCGCAGAGCGCGCCCTCAAGCGCATGATGCCTCCTACAGAGGAGTTTGGATACACGGTGCGAATCGTATCCGACATCCTTGAGTCGAACGGCTCCTCATCGATGGCCAGCGTTTGCGGTGGATCGATGGCGCTCATGGATGCGGGTGCCCCCATCCGTAAGCCCGTAGCCGGCGTGGCAATGGGCATGATCGTCGGCGACGACAAGGTGACGGTGCTCACCGACATCCAAGGCGAAGAAGATCACATGGGCGATATGGACTTCAAGGTGACTGGCACCACCGAGGGTGTCACTGCCGTCCAGATGGACATCAAAGTGAAAGGGATTTCGCTTGACGTCATGGCAGAAGCCCTCGAGCAGGCGCGCGTCGGACGTCTTCACATCCTGGAGAAAATGGCAGAGTCGATCTCGACACCCCGTGCCGAGCTGTCGAAGTATGCTCCTGCCTTCACCCGCATCGAAATCGACTCCGACCAGATCGGCGCCGTGATCGGGCCGGGCGGCAAGATCATCCAAGGCATCCAGAAGGAGACCGGTACCGAAATCGTGATTGAGGAAGAGGGCAACAAAGGCATCGTGACCATTGCAGCCACCAACGCCGAAGCCGCCGAAGCTGCAGTTGCACGCATCAAGGCCATAGTCGGTCACCTCGAAGAGGGTGAGGTGTTCATGGGTACCGTGCGTTCCATCAAGGAATTCGGTGCGTTCGTCGAAATCATCCCCGGCAAAGACGGTCTGCTTCACATTTCAGAGATCGACCACAAGCGCATCAACCGCGTTGAGGACGTTCTGAGTGTAGGCGACAAAATTGAAGTGAAACTCCTCAAGGTCGAAGCAGGCGGCAAGCTAAGGCTGTCGCGCAAAGCACTGCTTCCAAAAGAGGATTAAACTCGCAATAGTGGAATATTCAGAGAGCGCCTCGTCTTTTTAGACAGGCGCTCTTTGTGCTTAGTGGAACTAACCGAAGGAATTGTAATGACAGAACGTATAGAGCGATCCGTGCTTTCGAACGGGCTTCAAGTCATAACCGAACCCATCGATTCCGTGAGAAGTGCGAGCATCGGATTCTGGGTTAAGACGGGCAGCCGTAACGAATCGGACCAACAGGCCGGTATCACCCACTTCTTGGAGCACATGTTTTTCAAGGGGACGGCAAAGCGAACTCCCTATCAGATTGCGGCAGCGTTGGAAAGCCTTGGCGGGCACTTGAATGCCTTCACCGGAACGGAATACACGTGCTATTATGCCCGTTGTTTGGATTCCCATCTTCCAATTGCCATTGATGTCCTGTCCGACATGGTGAATAACTCAACATTCCCTCCTGAAGAAATTACCAAGGAAAAAAAGGTAGTCCTTGAGGAAATGAAGATGTACAAGGATTCGCCGGACGATTTTATCTTCGAGGAATTTTCGAACCAAGTTTTCGGCAGTCATCCACTCGGAAGGCCTATCATCGGGTTCGAGGACACGGTGAAGGCGATTGATCAGAACGCACTGTTCAACTATGTGGACAATCGCTATTTCCCATCGAACATGATCATCGCCACGGCCGGCAATGTGAGCCATGACACGGTCATGGACTGTATCAACGGTTTTTTCAACGGCCGGGTGGCCTCGAACGGCAACATCACCACGCCAATGCAACAGCCGACGATCGGGCGGCCTCCTGTCGGCGATAGGCGCGTCTTGTCAAAGTCGATTGAGCAGACCCATTACATCATTGGCCGCCAGGGCTTGTCGAACACCGATCCGCTCCGATATCAGTTGCTTCTTTTGAACACCGTGCTCAGCGGCGGAATGAGTGCGCGCCTGCATCAGAACATCAGGGAAAAGTATGGCTACTGCTATTCGGTTAACAGCTTCATCCAGTCGTTCAGCGACACAGGCATGTTCGGTGTGTACGTCGGTACAGACAAGGAGTATCTCGACCATGTTCGGGATCTGATCCTGGTTGAGCTCAAGAAGCTTCAAGATGAAAAGTTGACCGAGCAGGAGATGTTTGAGGCCAAATCACAGCTGAAAGGCAAGCTGCTGCTTGCACAGGAGAACATGAGCAACCGAATGACCCGCCTGGCCAAGAGTCAGATATACTACGATCGCTACGTGCCTCTTGACGAACTTGTGGCTGAAATTGACGCTGTGACCGCCGAATCCGTGCAGGATTTTGCCGGTCAGTTCTTAAATTCAGAATCGTTTGTAGAAACAGTACTTCAACCCGAATAATTAACGTACCACGATGGGCGACATGAAATATCCAGTGGCAGACATCCGGAATCTAAAAGCGCATGTCGGTGCAGGTGTAACGCTTCAGGGCTGGGTTTTTAATAAGCGGGAAAGCAAGGGTCTCGTTTTCATCATCATGCGCGACGGTACGGGGATGGTACAGTGCGTGGTGAGCGAGGGTGATGTTTCGGCCGACGTTTTCGAGGCCGCTTCGTCGCTCACCCAGGAAAGCTCACTGCGCATCACTGGCAGCGTTGTGGCCGATGAGAGGGGCATGGGAGGGGTCGAAGTGCAAGTCAGCGGTCTGGAGGTCATCCAAGTGTCGAAGGACTATCCGATTACCCCCAAGGAGCACGGTGTCGAATTTCTCATGGATAACCGGCATCTGTGGCTGCGCAGTTCTCGACAGTGGGCGGCGATGCAAGTGCGAAACACCATCATATTCGCAATTCACTCCTTCTTCCAAGACCGAGGCTTCATGCAAATGGATGCCCCGATTTTTACGGGCAACGCCGTTGAGGGAACCACCACTCTCTTTGAGACGGATTATTTTGACAAGAAAGCCTATTTGTCACAATCTGGGCAGCTTTATGGCGAGGCCCTTGCAATGGCTCATGGTCGGATCTATACGTTCGGCCCGACGTTCCGCGCCGAGAAGTCGAAGACGCGTCGTCACCTTACCGAATTTTGGATGATCGAGCCTGAAATGGCATTTTACGATCTCAAGATGAACATGGACCTCGCCGAGGACATGCTTGTCCATATCGTACAGACGGTTCTTAGAAAGAACCAGAACGAACTGAAGATCTTGGAGCGTGATATCAGCAAGTTGGAGAACATCCAAAAGCCGTTTCCCCGTATCAGCTATTCGCAAGCAATTGAGATGCTTCGCAGCGACGAGATGATGGCGATGATCGAGCAGATGGTGGTTGACCGTCAATCGGAGCAGGCAGCAATCGAAAAAGAAATGGCTGACATCACCGCCGAATATGGAAATGCCAAGAAAGGAAGAAAGTTTCAAATAGAACGCCGCCATAAGGATATACGTGCTAGACTCGAAGAAATCGAGGAAGACTTGCGCAATATTCCGGTGTGGAGGGAGTCCGCCTCAAGCCGTGTATGGGGCGACGATTTTGGCGGCAGCGACGAGACGCTTCTGACCATGAAGTTCGACCGTCCGCTCATGGTGTACAACTATCCCGCCGCCATCAAGGCCTTCTACATGAAAAAGGATCCGAACAACCCCAAGGAGGCTTTGGCGGTGGACGTCCTTGCGCCCGAGGGTTATGGCGAAATCATTGGTGGTGCCCAGCGTGAGGACGACCTTGACGAGCTCCTCCGCATGATCAAGGAGCACGAGCTTCCAGAGGAGGCATTTGACTGGTACCTGGATCTACGTAAGTTCGGGTCAGTGCCGCATGCCGGCTTCGGGCTCGGTCTGGAGCGCACTGTTGCATGGATTTGTGGGCTGAAACATGTTCGTGAAACCATCCCATTCCCACGTCTGCTAGGGCGTCTGTATCCGTAACACACCATGGCAAAGCAGCAACCTGCTGATACCATCCGCAATTTCGAGGAGTTCAAGAACAGCGTTCAGTCTGGAAAGCCTTCGCAGGTGTACTGGATTTACGGTGAAGAGCATTGGTATCTCGATGCCTGCATACCTTTGGCTAAAAGCTTGGTGCCGGCAGGTTTCGAGGATTTCAACCTCGATGTGATATCAGGCAGGGAAGTGAGGGTCTCACGTGTGATCGATGCGTGCCGTACTTATCCGATGATGGCCGATTTGAGGGTCGTGATCGTCCGCGATTTTATGTCCATGTTCGAGCGCCGGAAGGCTGCTGAATCCGATGACGACGAGTCCGGATCCACCAGCCACGATGAGTTGCACCACTATCTCCAGAACCCGAACGCCACTTGCGTGCTGTTCCTGATCGACACGGCGACGGTGGCTGCCAACACGAAGCTAGGCAAAGCGTTGCGAAATCAATCGGTCTGCCACGCCGCCGAAATGAACCGCCTCGATCGACGGCAGCTTTTGCAGTGGATTGGGACTCAAGCCCGGCAAGCTCACAATGCGAGCATCCAACCGGAAGCCGCCGAATTATTGATCGACATCTCGGGTAACGACCTTCTGGTGTTGAGCCACGAACTTGCCAAACTGGCACAATACGACAAAGACGGCACGGGCATTACCGCCGATCAGGTTAAACTGCTCGCCACCGAGCACAAGGAGGCGGCGGTCTTCGATGTTAAAGACGTGCTTTTTGGAAACAAGTCGGGCAATGTGTACGAGCTGGGAAGGCTGGTCATAGATGCTGCAGACACCCCGGTTTCGGGGGTGATAGGTCTGAACGGATATCTCATTTCCCAGTATATGACTCTATGGCAGATTGCGCGTCTTGCCGACAAAAAGACCCCTAAAAGCGAAATTGGATCAAAGGTTGGCAGGCATGGCTTCTATTTTGAAAATCTGTACCGCGATGCCCTCCGCATACCTGCGTCTTCGTACCCGTACATATTTGAGGCTCTGCTCGACGCAGATTCTGCCATCAAGGGAATGGGGCACTCCGATCCGTACGATGTGCTCTATGCAACGCTCAGAAAGCTCAGCACCATCCATTCGGGTCGGTGATGGAAACATTTGCAGGTGGATGCGGTTGAATACGTACAGATCATCAACTGCAACTGGTTTACTGCTACTGCTTCACTACCATGAATCCTAAATCATGACAACTGTCCGACATGATTTGATACAGGCCGATTCGCTTGCCGACTACATTTGCGAGTATCTTGACGGGGAAATGGATCAGGTCATCATCGAAGTATTCCAAGAGTACATGGCACACCAGCCCGAACTTGCCGAGTTTGTGAGGAAAGCTGCATTTGGCAAGCAACTATTGGAACTGCTTCGCGATCCTGCTAATACCGCATGAGACGTTCTATTGCCTCATGAAGTCTCGAACTGGCCAGATAGTCCGACTCTAGGGCAATGGCGGTGGGAACGGGCGTGTCAAGTGAGGCGCATCGCATCACCGGGGCATCCAGCCACAGAAATCCATGCTCCGCAATCAGTGCAGCCCATTCACTCGAGGGGCCCATCGTTATCGAAGGCTCCTGTAAAAGAAGGACGCGGCCTGTCTTGCGCACGCTTTCAAGCACGGTGTCCAGGTCAAACGGCACCAATGTCCGCAGGTCGACAATTTCGATGTTCACGCCATGGGAGCTCTCGATGGCATTGGCAGCATCCGTCGCCCAGTGGACACCAATCCCGTACGTTACTATGGTCATGTCGCTACCTGTGCGGTGAACCCTTGCCTTGCCGAAGGGCTCGTACCATGCCTTCTCGTGGATGGGACCCTTCAGGCCCCGATAGAGCTTCTTGTGCTCGAAGACCATAACGGGGTTGGGATCGAGCAACGCTGAGTAGGTGAGCAGCTGCGCATCTTCAGGCGTAGCCGGCACAGCGATTTTGAGTCCCGGGTGCTGCATGAACCAGCCCTCCGGGCACTGCGAGTGGTAAGGTCCAGCTCCCACACCACCTCCATACGGAAGACGAATGGTGATCGGAAGGGGAGGCGACCACCTGTAATGTGATTTGGCCAGATTGTTTACAATCTGATTGTATCCACAGGAGACAAAATCGGCAAACTGCATTTCGACTACGCTCGAGATGCCTTCCAAGGCAAGCCCCATAGCAGCGCCAAGTGCTCCCGACTCTATGATGGGGGTGTTCCTCACGCGTTCTTTCCCAAACTCGACATGGAACCCCTCCGTTATCTTGAAGACACCCCCGTACTCGGCAATGTCCTGACCTATGATCACCATTTCGGGGTCTTCAGACATCCGCTGATGAAGTGCGTGACGAATTCCATCCAAATACCTGGCATCATTGGACGCCGGGCCAACTGGGGATTGTGCCCGGGGTGTAGGGGCGTACACCCTGGCGACGTGACCTTTGGTGTCGGGCGCAGGGTAGTCGGCTGCAAGGGCGCGATCCAAATCAGCCGAATAGAGTGCTTCGGCGTTTTTCCGTATTTCGACGAGATCATCATCCGTCAACAAGCCCTCGGCTGTCATTCGGTCTCCGAACTGCTTGATGGGGTCTTTCGCGGCCCACTCCCTCATGAGCTCTTCATGCACATAGGCCGTTCCAGATGCCTCTTCATGGCCTCTCATCCGAAACGTGCGAGCCTCCAGGATGACGGGCATTCCCTTGGAGAGGACTTCCTTACGCAATTTTGCCACGGTTTCCATGACCTCGACGATATTGTTGCCATCTATCGAGTACCCCTTGATGCCGTATCCCTTGGCACGGTCGGCAAGAGATTCGCACACAAACTGCTCCCTCGAGGGTGTGGATAGTCCATAGCCGTTGTTTTCGATGAGGAATATGACCGGCAGCCCCCATACGGCAGCCAAGTTTACCGCTTCGTGGAAATCGCCTTCGCTTGTGCCTCCGTCGCCCGAGAAGCTCAGCACAACACGATCCTGTCCGCGCAGTTTCGAGGCGAGGGCAATTCCGTCGCCAACGGGAAGCATCGCCCCCAGGTGCGAAATCATCCCTATGATGTTATACTCTGGGATCCCGAAGTGGAATGAACGCTCACGCCCGGCTGTGAACCCGTCCGCCTTGCCGAACAACTGGCAGAACAGGCGGTAGAAGTCGACTCTTCGTGCCGTAAAAACGCCCAGATTGCGATGCATGGGCATGATTACATCCTCTTTCTCCATCGACAGCGTCGCACCGACCGCTATCGCCTCCTGGCCAATGCCGCTGAACCATTTTGCGATTTTATTCTGGCGTAACAGCTTGAGCATGCGCTCCTCAATGGCACGCGGGAGCACTAGTTCATGGTATACGTGACGGGCCTGATCGGGGGTAAAATATTTTTTTTGGGGCATTAACAAAATATCAACTCAAGAATTACGTATCTTTGTGTTCTGCTTTTAGGTACAGTTACCGAGAAGCGGTCGACTGGCCCGCCCGCCACGTCTTCCAAACTTCGGATAGCGTCCAATTTAGCAACAACCAAAACCACAACAAAACAACTTAGCGAGAGGTAAACAGCACAGAATTGGAAGAATATGTTGGGCAAGCGCTAACGCCGTCATATACACACATACTGGCTGTCTTTCGGCAGTGGAGACTTCGGTCGATACTGTGTGGTACAAATGCGACTGTGATCACAATGCGGCAAAGCCTCTTTGTGGAAACAGGTTGCATTTTTTCGTTTAATCACCTTAATGGCCAAAGCGGCCAAGGTATTTAACACCCGGAGCGCAAGCGCCGGGCCATCCTCCACATATATCAATCGCAGATAAATGAAAGCTTTAGGTCGTCAAATACTCGTTGAATATTACGAGTGCAATGCTGAAATCATCAACAACGTTGATCAAATCGAGGAGATCCTCTTGGCCGCTACCAAAGCCTCGAAAGCCAGTATCATCTCACACAACTTTCACAAATTTAGTCCACACGGGGTCAGTGGTACCATTGTTATCGCTGAATCGCATGTGGCCATCCATACTTGGCCTGAATATAATTACGCCGCGGTAGACATCTTTACCTGTGGCGAAACCATAGATCCATGGATTATACAGGAGTACATCAAAGAAGCCTTTGAATCCAGAAACATTTCCAGTATGGAGATGAAACGTGGTTTATTCAAAGTGTCTCCCGGTGAAGTACTGCTGTTCAAACCCAAAGATGCACAAGCATTTTCGAGCATCGTCAACATCTGAGTAATTCTCAACTGATGATGCAAGGGTTCACCTCGGGATTAACGATGGTGCAAACCCCGACC
>CAYZWQ010000127.1:0-8535 GCA_964481355.1 uncultured Chitinophagales bacterium | reverse complement strand
CTGGACTGGGCGCTTCTGGAGCACACACCCCACGCGCGGATCCGCAACCTGCTGAAGGAACTGAACCAGCTGTACAAGTCCCGGCCAAGCCTGCATGAAGTCGACTTTGATTGGACGGGCTTTCAGTGGATTGACCTTCACGATGCCGACAACAGCATCCTGTCGTTTGCCCGATTCGCCAAAGAGCGCGGCTCCTACACCATATGCATTTTCAACTTCACCCCGGTTGTCCATCAAAACTACAAGCTTGGCGTCCCCGAAACCGGAGTCTACCGAACAATTCTCAACACGGATGATGGAAGGTTTGGCGGAAGTGGCGTAACTTCTGCATCATACCAAAGCTATGACGGAGAAATGCACGGGCAACCATCGCACATATCGATCACATTACCTCCTTTGGCAGCGATTTATTTAGAGTTCGAGCACCAAGATTAATAAATACCCAATAACATCTACATAACGAGTGAACAACTCAGACGTTCAACAGCATGAAGTTTAAACGATCGGCAGGTACGCTTCTTCACCCAACCTCATTTCCCACTAAATACGGTATCGGCGACCTGGGAAAATCGGCGCGTGAATTCATCGACTTTTTGGTGGAAACGGACCAAAGTTCCTGGCAGGTGCTGCCATTGTGCCCCACCGGATATGGCAACAGCCCATATGCCAGTTATTCTGCGTTTGCCGGCAATCATTACCTGATCGATCCCGATACGCTTGTAGAAAAGGGGCTTCTCGGTGCGGATGAGGCGGCCCTGTTTCACATCGACGAAAGCACCAAAGTGCCTTACGATGCCGCGTTCTCGGCTAAGGACGCCATGTTCAAGACCGCATTTGAGCGTTTTGCCAAACTGTCGAAACCAAACGACAAAAAGGCATTTCAATCGTTCAAGAAGGAAAATGCCGTCTGGTTACAAGACTATGCCCTTTTTATGGCGGCGTTTGAGCACCACGGGAAAAAGGTATGGAACCAATGGGACCCCGAGCTTAGTAAACGTGTGCCAGCCGCCATCAAGAAATGGTCGAAGGACCTTGCCGAAGTCATCGCCTATCACGAATGGCTTCAATACGAGTTCTATTCCCAATGGAAGTCGCTCCGTTCCTATTCGAATGAACGGGGAGTTCAAATCATTGGCGACATCCCCATCTTTGTGGATCACAACAGCGCCGATGTCTGGTCAAACCCGCACCTGTTCGAAATCGACGCGACGGGAAACCGTGTGCTGGTTGCGGGTGTTCCTCCCGATTACTTCAGCGAAACGGGTCAATTGTGGGGAAATCCACTGTACAAGTGGTCGGTGATGGAAAAAGACGGATATGCTTGGTGGATCAACCGTTTCAGGCAGACGCTCACGTTGTACGATGCCATCCGAGTGGACCATTTTAGGGGCTTTGACGCTTACTGGGAGATCAAAGCCACCGAAAAGACGGCCATCAACGGCAGGTGGGTGAAAGGACCCGGAAAAAAACTCTTCAAGGCGATAAAATCTGACCTGGGTGAATTGCCAATCATCGCCGAAGACCTCGGCGTGTTGACCAAAGAAGTGGTCGACTTGCGCGACAGCTTCAATTTTCCCGGAATGAAAATCCTCCAGTTTGCTTTCAGCGACAACGCCGCCAATGGGTTCTTGCCCCACAATTACACCACGGCGAACTGCGTAGTCTATACCGGAACGCACGACAACGACACCAGTATCGGATGGTTCGAACAGGGCACAGACCTCGAGCGGCACAGAGCACGCGAGTACACGCGCTCAGACGGTTTGCGCATCAATTGGGAGCTCATACGTCTTGGCATGCTGTCGGTGGCGGACCAATGCATCGTTCCCATGCAGGACTACATGAATTTGGACACGACACACCGCATGAATTTCCCCGGATTTTCGTCGGGCTGGTGGGAGTGGAGGTACACCCACGAAATGTTCAAATCTGTGGACAGAGGTTACATCAAATACCTCGTGAATCTTTCGAACAGGAACACACGGGTATCGAACGACGACGCCATTCTTATGGACATAAAGGCAGAATAGCCCTCGTTTTCGGTTCACATATGATTTTTGTATATTGCAACCTTGGGCAGTCCAAAAATCAATCGTATGCCGTTTGAAATTTCGCATCTTCCGAAGCGATCTGCAAAGCCGCGCCACAATGGCATCAGTCTAGTCCTTGACAAAGGCTTCAGCTTGCGCGAGACGGAAGATTTCCTAGAATCATCGTCAGATTACACCGACATCGTGAAATTGGGATGGGGCACCGCATGTGTTACACCCAAGCTCCAGGACAAGTTGGCCATCTACAAAAATGCGGGCATCCCCGTTTACTTTGGTGGCACCCTGTTCGAGGCTTACGTGCTTCGCAACCAACTCGACAACTACTTACGCGTGCTCGACAAATTCGGCCTTGAGTACGTTGAGGTGTCGAATGGAACCATTTGGCTCAGCGAGGAGAAGAAGATCAACATTATCCGTGACCTCAAGAAGAATTTCACGGTGCTCTCCGAAGTTGGAAGCAAGAACCCCAACGAGATCATCCCCCCTTACAAATGGGTTAAGTCCATTCAGGCCGAAATCGACGCCGGTGCATGGAAGATCATCTGCGAAGCCAGGGAGTCTGGAACTGTAGGGGTTTTCCGCCCGAACGGCGAGGTGAGGTCGGGCTTGATCGACGAGATCGCCGACCAAATCGACGTTGACCTCCTCTTGTTCGAGGCTCCACAGAAGGAGCAGCAAGTGTGGTTCATCCGAAAGTTTGGCAGCAACGTCAACCTGGGCAACATCGCGCCTCAAGAGGTGATCCCACTCGAAACACTACGGCTTGGGCTGCGCAGCGACACGCTGTTTGATTTTTATACGCTTGACGACGAGACAAGCAACTTCCTGCACGGATCGACCGGGCAGATTGAATCCAACGAATCATAAAGCAGTAAAGCTGAATGAACGTTCTATACGCGGCCGCCGAAATCTCCCCATTTGCCAAAATGACCAACACGGCAGACCTGCTGAGGTTTTTGCCAGCCTCGTTGCAGGATAAAGGGTTCCAGATTCGCATCTTGCTTCCGAAATACGGCAGCATCAACGACCGTCGTAATCGGCTCCATGAGGTCATTCGTCTGTCGAACATCACCGTGCCTGACGGCGACGCTTCCGAGAACATGAAAATCAAGGTCGCAAGCATCCCAAACGCGAAGCTGCAAGTCTATTTTCTCGACAACGACACCCATTTCGGGAGAAAGGGCATGTTCATCGACCCCAAGACGGAGCAGGCCTACCCAGACAATGGCAGGCGCACGGCGTTCTACAATCGCGGAATCATGGAGACGGTGATCAAACTCAACTGGAAGCCTGACCTCATCCATTGCCACGATTGGGCGTCCGGCTTTGTACCGGTCTTTCTTAAGACGATCTACCGCGACCACCCGATGTTCAAGGACGCGAAAGTCGTGTACAACATCCACAGCCCCGCCAACGAAGGTGTTTTCGACGAAGAAATTTTTAAATACCTTGATTTGCCAGACGATTTCGACAAGTCGTCCGTTATGAGCGACGGTAAAGTAGATTTCCTGCGAGCCGGACTAAAATATGCCGATTACGTTGTGACCGGAAATGAACTTGGCAGCCAACTTGACCCAATTTTTGACGAGCTTGGCATCAAGCCACATAAAATCCAAGGAGCTCCACAGGACGTATCGCAGAAGTTTGCCGACTATTACCGTGAGCTAGTGCCCTGATTCCACTGATTTACCCTTTATTGTGCCCGAACAGAACCTCTCGATGAAACGCAACCTCTGGAATGTCCTTGCGGTTGCAATCATGGCCGTTGTGTGGACTTCATGCGACGACTCCAGCAATGTGGGCGGTGGGTTAATTCCCGACCGCAACGTCGTCACAACCGATACCTTCACAGTGCCAACCACCGAACGGCTGGCTCTCGATGCCTACACGGGCGATCTCACGCATCTGTCGACGGGGTCTTATAACGACCCATGGTTTGGGCCCATCACCTCCGAGACCTACTTTCTTCCGTCATTGTTGCTGAGCGGCTTGGTCGACACGCTGAGCGACAGCACGCGGGTCATTCTCAATCTGAGGACAAGCAGCTTCTACGGCGACACTGTGAACGCGTCACAGTTTGGAATCTATGGTGTTAGAAGCCCATGGCGACCATCCACCTTCAGGGCCTCAACCAAGCCGAGCACCGACACCCAGCCCCTCACCACATTTGAGGTGACCCGCGACTCGCTGATCCAAGTTGAGATGCCAAAAACATGGCTCGAGGAATATAAAGGGTTTGTTTACGGAGCTGAATCGAACCGTGACTCCGCGTATGTGCGCAACTACTACGGTTTGGCCATCAAGCCTTTGAGTGGGGGCAAGATCATATCCTTGCTCGCAGACTCCGTTCAAATGACATTATACAATCCGAGGGATACCAACATTGTGTACGAGCGGGCATCAGCCCACAACTTTTCAAGAACTAAACCGGCGTCATTTGCGTCCGGAGTCCACATTTCCTCCAACCTTGAGAACTTGCCCAGCATCACGATCAGGTTGGACTTGCCCAAGTTGAGCGGCAGTAATATTTCCAGGGCCGTTTTGCAGATCCAGGAAGATGAGACCTTCCTCTCTACCGCCTTGCCCCAAGGCCACGTACGCCCACAGAGCCTCACGTTGAACGCCTACAATCCAAATGGGCTCCTTACACCAGACGACATCATTGTTTTGGCGCCGTCAATCACCTTCATACGCCAAAACGACAACTCGTACCAAGCGGTGGTCACCAACCTGATTCGGACCATGCTTCTGTCGGGTGAATCAGAAAGGACCTACTACCTGTCAGTACAGCCAAGATCGGGCATATTCCACAACATGATGTTAGACAAGAGTCTGCTGCGCCAGCCAAAGTTGTTGTTAACACTTGTTAAGCGGGAGGGTCTATGAAATACATCCTTATGGCAATACTCCTTCTGGGTCTTGCAGGCACCAGCGCCGCACAGTTCAATTTCGATGCCGATCAGGGCAAATGGGGCGGTGGATCCATATACTCATACTACGGAGTGGGCGTGCCCAACACTTTCTACTCGTCCCAGGCAGCAGGAATGGGTCTTCAAGGCGTGTCGATCTACAATGCGTATGCCAACAACGGAGCCAATCCGGCACTTTGGGGTTATCCGATATTTACGACCGGCGTGGGCAGCATCTATATGAGCAGCTACAACGGCGACGACGGCGACCAGTCTGGCAACTACACTCAGGCGGGCGTCGGCTCGGTGCAAGTGTTGTTCCCGATCGATCGCAGCCGCCTGGGCTTGAGCCTCTCGCTCAAACCCTATTCGACCGTCAAGTACTCGTTTCAATCGCAGAACACCTTGCCGGCAGGCGTTTTGATAAACGATCGTCCTGTAACCTATGCCTCCCAACAGGTTGGCACAGGTGGGCTGAACCGGCTTGAGGCTGGTCTTGGGTTCGGCATTACCGAAAACATCGCCGTTGGTATTGCCCCTTCGGTGACGTTTGGGTTGATCGAACGTGTTTCTGAGATCGCGTTCGACACGCTTCTATTCCAAGGTGTGGAATTTCGGAATCGTGAGCAGATGAACGGATTCGGATTGCGAACGGGTCTTTTTGCTAACAAGTCGAATCTGATACGAACCGACGACAACCTCAGCGTCGGTTTGACTTGGGAGTTGGAAACAGAGGTTGACGTCAAAGAGCGGCTTTACACCAGATACACGAACGACGAGGTGGAGCTGCCAGCTCGAAGCGACGACACGTCGGTAATTCCCCAAAAATTATCTGGTGGCATCACGTACCGTCCCAGCCCGTACTTTATGATCGCCTTAGAGGCTGCTCAACAGAACTGGGGCAGCTACAAAGATGTGGGAACTGTCGAGAATGTCGAGTTTACGGACCAGTTCGTAATGGGGATAGGCACAGAGTTGAGTTTCAAAAACAGAAGATCAAGCAGCTTTTTTCGCAATTTAATTTACCGTGGCGGCTTGTCCCACGATTCAGGATATCTTAAATTCGAAGGCCAGGCCGTTCCTACCACACAAATACATGCCGGCTTCGGTATCCCATCGCGGTTTACAAGTTCATCTATCGACCTAAACTTCAGTTATGGAGTGCGGGGCTCTGGAACTAGCGATTTCGTAAAGGAGAAAATATTCCTGACGCGGATTTCGTTCAACCTATCAGAGCCGATGTTCCTACGCAGGAAGATCCAATAGTTTGAAACCCTATTTGTCCCTTCAACCTCACGCAGTATTGTCATGAAAAAATCACTCTTCATCCTAGCAATGGCCCTTGTTATGGGTAGTGCTGCAAAAGCGCAGGAGATTCCGTCTCGTCCCTTGGAGACCTTCTCGCTGTTCAGCACGAATTTCCAGATGAAGGATTACGCTTTTGCTCTTCCATACGGCAAGCACCTCATCAAGAACTATCCTAAAGAGCTGCCTGAACATCCGGCTTACAGAGGCCACATCGTATTTCTGCGCATGATCCGCATCTACTCTGCCATGTCGGAAGAAGCCATGGATCCGGCAATTAAGTCAGCATATCTTGATTCGGCATCCACCCTGTTCACACAGGTGTTCGAAATCTTCACGCCAGAGGAAATCGACATGTATGACTGGACGCTCGAACGTGGCAAGTTCTTCCAGAACAATGCTGACTACATCGAAGGTGGCATGGACAGTGCGATCACGAATTATAAAAAGCTTCTTGAGCTAGACGAAAATCGCACCATTGAACTTGGCGACGGATATTATATCAGCTTGATCGTCCAAAACATGGTCTCGAACGGCATGCGCGACGAAGCCGTGGCCTTGATTGAAAAGTCGAAGGGCAAGGTGGATTCCACGACTTCCGAATATTTCGATCGTATCCTGAATTCGCTCTTCAGCAATCCATCCGAGCGTATCACGTTCCTTGAAGGCAAGCTGGCCGAAGATCAGGACAACTTGGAACTGATCGGCGAACTCTTCGACCTCTATGTTCGCGTCGACGACCGCGAAAAAATCAACGAATTTGGCAAGATCCTCTACGAAAAAGCGCCAGATATGCGCAACACCATGCGCATGGCCGATATGGCGCGCAAGAACGGGGATTACCGAGGTGCCAACGGTTATCTGGATGAGGCCCTTAAACTCACCGAGACAAATGAGGAAAAGTCGACGATTTGGCTTTTGATTGCAGACAATCGCATGAACATCAACGATCTCCGTGGCTCGCGCGACGCTGCCAAGCAGTCCATCCAGTTCAATCCCAACAATGGCAACGCCTACTTTAAAGTCGCCGAAGCCTACGCCAACGCAGTATCGGCTTGTGCCGGTGCTAATATGGGACGCGAAGACAAGGTGGTGTACTGGTTGGTACTCGACTATCTTGACCGAGCAAAGCGTGCCGACCCATCGTTGGCCAACTCGGTCAACCGCCAAGCCAGCACCTATGCACAAGTTGCACCGAGTGCGGAGGACAAATTCTTCAAAAACTGGAACAACGGCGACACGATCCGCGTTGACGCCTCGTTGCGCGACTGCTACAGCTGGATAAATGAGTCGACGACCGTTCGCTGATTCAGTCCGTTTTCTTAAGGTTTTCGGATTCCTTTCAAAATCCGAGTGTATTGTGTATTTTGATAAAACCGGAAGAGAAGATTAAGCCTCTTCCGGTTTTTCTCTCCCCAATAGATTATCGACGCCTGATCCATTCCGTGGGGAACCGGTACAAATAATAAAACCGGTACTAGACCAAGATTCTCAACACGAGGCAGTGAACGGAGAAGACTGCCGTCTTTGATTATCCCCCGGGACTCTTTGCGCCGCCGTTCTTTCGGATCACCCCGAAGTCAATAAAATAACATGCTCTATTACCGTTCAGACCCAAAAGAGGTATGAATTACTACAAAGGTTATAACAAGAAAAACAAGAATAAAGGCAAAAGTAAGAATAAACGACAGGGAGGGAAGCAACGTCCGAAGGGCGGAGCCAAAGCACCTGAATTTATTCTTAACAACCAGATTATTTTTGGAGGACGTTATAAGGGTGTACTTGAGATTCCCCCGGCTTATGGTGGATTTGGGTTTATTAGAAAATTGGACCACGAATTCACTAAATCACCCAGGGATCCATTTTTAAGTCCCGATATGATCAGTTTTTATGACCTTCGGCAAGGACTTGTTCTGGAGGGTGAGTTAGATCAGGACATCAAGGGAAACCTTAGGGTTGGTACCATTGAAAAAGTGAACGACCGACACCCCGACACTTGGACGCAGCTGCCCAGATATGAGCACCAGACACCGATCATGCCCGTCGAGCAGATCAAGCTTTCCAAGCGTCCAGACGAAATCGACCTCCGTGTCGTCGACTTGATTGCGCCCATCGGCAAGGGACAGCGTGCCATCATCGTGGCGCCACCTCGGACCGGTAAAACGGTGCTTCTGAAAAGGATTGCGCACGCAATCGACGAATATCATCCAGACATCCATTTGGCAGTTTTGTTAGTGGACGAACGTCCCGAAGAGGTCACCGACTTCATG
>CAYZWQ010000126.1:0-8727 GCA_964481355.1 uncultured Chitinophagales bacterium | reverse complement strand
GCCACTAACAGCAATTTCCCAAAGTCGAACTCATCGGCCCCAAGCAGAGCGGCCATCACGATGTCGGTGCCGGTCTGCAATCCGCCATCTGTTCGGAGGATGACACGTGCACGCAAATCGTTCTCGACCAATGCACGGTGCGCCTCCACCAAGCCTAACTCCCATGGCAATCCTGCGTGCTTCATCGACGACAGCGTGGCCGCACCCGTACCGCCGTCTGCACCCGATATATGGATCACGTCGGCGCCGGCTTTGGCGACCCCAACGGCGATGGTGCCAATATTCGAACCCGCAACCAGCTTCACGCCGACTTTAACACCCGGTTTGACTTGCTTGAGCTCGTAAATCAGCTGCTTCAGGTCTTCGATGCTGTAAATATCATGCAGTGGTGGTGGCGAAATCAGGTCGACGTTCGGCAGAGAGTGACGTGCCCGTGCGATGTCCTCGTTTACCTTCACACCCATCAACTGACCACCCTCACCTGGCTTGGCACCCTGAGCCACTTTGATTTGGATCTCGTCGCCAGTCACCAAATACTGCGCCGTGACACCGAAACGCCCGCTGGCGACCTGTTTGATCGTGGCTGTGATACCTTCAGTAAAATAGTAGGGATTCTCGCCGCCCTCGCCCGAATTGCTTCGTCCGCCGATCTCGCGCATGGCTTCGAAGATGTCGCGCTGCGACTCGGCACTGATGGCCCCAAAACTCATGGCGCCACTCCCGAAGGTGCGCAGTATGTCGGCGGCAGGCTGAACACGCTCCATCGGCGTCGTACTATCAGCGGCCCTGAGCTGCAGCAGATGCCGGATGTTGACCGGTGCGTCGTCTCTGTTCGACTGAAGATAGGCGTCGTAAAGTTCCATCTTGTCGAGACCAATTCCCGTTTCACGCACAAGGTCATGAATCATCTTGCTGCGCGTGTTGGTCATCGAATGGCGCTCCCCCTCCGTTCCCTTATTATGCTCCTTGTACTGGTAGGTCTTGATCGGTTTTCCATTCCAGTCAGGGCTTCCTGCCAATGACGTATGCGCGAGAATATCGTCAACAAGCTGCTTGATTCCAATCCCACCGATGGGACTTCCAAGCCCCGGGAAATAGGTGTCGATGATCTCGTTTCCCAGGCCGATGGCCGTGAACATCTTGGCGCTGTGGTAGCTTCTGACAACCGATATGCCGGCTTTCGACATGATCTTCAACAAACCCTGCTCCAGGGCTTTGACGAGGTTCTGCTCGCGCCTGTTGGCCGGAAGCTTGTCGTCACCTTCAGACCGTGCGATCTCGAGCGCCAAATAAGGGCATACCGCAGTGGCGCCAAAGCTGATGAGCGCCGCCAAATGATGCGTGTTGCGCACCTCGGCCGTATGCACCAGGGTGGAGGCATCCAACCGGAGACCCGACTCGTTCAATGCATTCACTACCGCACGCAAAACGAGCAGACTCGGTATGGGTGGATGTTCGTAACTGGAATCCCTGTCGGTAAGAATGAGCACCGAAACCCCATCCTTGACGGCATCGACCGCATCTTTGGCAATCTTCCGGATGGCCGATTTGAATCCGACCACCCCATCGGCACGGTCGAAGGTCATGCTGAACTCGCGCGGAATAATCCTGGAGCGGCTTTCGTGCCTTCCCTTCATCTTTTCGATGTACTGGAATTGCGCCAAGCTCAATACCGGACTCTCGAGCTCTATGGCAATGGCGGGCGGAATCAGTTCCTTGGGTGCAAAGATGTTCGGACGGCGTCCCAAATACGTCGAAAGGTCGGTCACCATCTTCTCTCGGAGATAGTCGAGAGGAGGATTGGTTACCTGGGCAAAATTTTGGTAGAAATAATCGAAGAAGGGCCGGGGCTGGTCAGAAAGAATGGCCGGTCGCGCCGTGTCTCCCATACTACCGATGGGCTCCTTCCCCTCCTCGATCATGGGTGCCAGGATGCGCTTAAAATCTTCGTCGGTGTATTGGAACAGCACGGCCTTGTCGAGGTGATGGAGCTCCGTCTCGGTAAACACGGGGCTGAGCTTGACCGTACGGGGATCGAAAGAGGCGTCGTAGTTGTCACGGCTTTGCGAGGGATCGGCAAAACTCACCTCCCCGCGTACGAGATCCACTTTTACGCCGGATCCGGCACTCAGCGAGCCCTTTGCGATGATTTTTGCATCCGGTATGTCAAATGAACCGGCCTCGGAGGAGAGAAAAAAATGGTCGTCTGTCATGGCCCAGCGGCACGGACGAAACCCGTTGCGATCCAAGCGGGCACCCACCGTCTGGCCGTCACAGAAATTCACGAACGCAGGACCGTCCCAAGGCTCCATGGCCCGGCTCCAAAACTTGTAGAAGGCGTTGTCCTTGCCTGCTGGCGGCATCAAAATGGCGGTGATGTCCTCGATGTGCTGAATCGAGCTTTTGAACATCAGGGCTTCGACCATCTCGTTGAGTGAGCCCGTGTCGCTGATGCCCGAGCGGGTAAGCAGTTCATTTCGAATCAGCCCCATCGAGCGCTCGCGCGAGAAACCCCAACTGCGGTTGCCGGCAATGGTGTTGATTTCGCCGTTGTGGCCGATCATTCGGAACGGTTGAACTTTATCCCATGAGGTGCGTGTGTTGGTGCTGAACCTGCGGTGAAACATCGCAAAACGGGTCTTATACTCCGGCTGCTGGAGATCAAGGTAAAATCGGTCCAAATCGACGGCACGGGTCAGCGCCTTGTAAATGATGGTGGTCGAGCTGAGCGATGCAAAAAAGAAATCTTTGTCGATGCCGACCTCAACGACCTTGGTTCGAGTGATCTGCTTGGCGATGTAAAGAAGACGGTCGAACGAAAAGTCGGTACGACAATGTGCGGGACGCCTAATGAACGCGTGCTTGATGGTTGGCAGCGACTCAAGGGCATCAGAGCCCAGTACAGAAACGTCGATGGGCACATTGCGGTAGTCCAATACCTCCATGCCGTAAAATGCAAAGGTGTCTTCAAACACCTTAAGGGCAATGCGCTGTTTCTCAGGATGAGAAGGGATGAAGAGTGTAGCGACGGCTACCATGCCGGCCTTCTGCCCCAAAAGGTCGAATGGGATGTCGGTCATGATGCCGGACCCGTCACCTGTGATTTCGTCGGCCGAGCATGCACCTCGGTGCTCGACGCACCGCAGCGCATGCAGGGCTTCCTGTAAGTTGCCGTTCGATGCGGTACCCTTTCGGCTTGCGACAAACCCCACGCCGCAGGCCGATTTTTCTTCCTGATTCCAGAACATGTGAACTTTTCCCTAAATAAACTGATGGTGTGACTGAGGCGAGCTTTGCCTCAGAATGGTCGCACGAGGACTATGCTGACCGATCCTGACTAGGTAATAACTGCAAATAATTGTGGCTTATCAAGAAAATCGTACACGCAGTGTCATGGTGGAAGCGCTTTTATTTTTATGGAAACGCTACCAGCGGAGAATCACGAATAATCATTACCAGGCATTATCAATCAATACCAGGAATTACCAATGCTTATCAGTTATCAGTGACTGCCAAATAATCACCAGGCAGCGAGTTGTTCACGTTTCACTGTTCACTGTTCATTGTTCATTGTCCAACGCTCACTTCTTCCCCACGCTTTCCTTACCGGCGCCCAGGTCGGTCAGCACCGCGATCACCATCACCACAATTTGGAGGAATCCCCATTCCCCGCCGTACCAGACCATGACCGCACTATACCAGAGGAAGCTGTAGGGAAGCAGCACAAATCCAAGGATCGGCAGGAAGTAGTTATCGAACAGGTTGTTAAACCATCCGGTAAATAACCAGAGAACAACAATCACTACTCGTGGGGCGATAAGTCCGGCGATCGTAATAAGGCATCCCATCGTAACTCCATTTGGTTATGGTCCATTACTCGGGCATACGAAACGTCTCCGGTTTTGTTTCTTCCGCACCACCAGGATCGGCTACTGGTGGACCAAAGATGAAGGTTCTGTATCGTTGGTAGACAAACGACACGAGCAGCAGGATCACACCGAGGATGAGAAACGAGCCTATACGGTACGGAGTGTCGAGGAACGACAAATCCCTGAGGAAGATCTTGATGATGCTGAGTCCAAACAGGATGATGGAGACATAGCGCGCTGATGGCGCTGAGCGCAGCACGCCAAGGGCAAAGAGCAGCAAGCTGTACACAAGCCATGCGGCCGAGCGAGTCAGTTCGATCCAGTTGTCGCGATTGGGATCGAACTCATTAGTGATCAGCGGCATCGCTCGGTCGAAGCCGGTCTCCAACTCTATGTTCAACCACATGAATCCGAGGAAGATGGCAATAAGGCCCGATATGTCGCGCAGGGCCTTTGTAGGCACAATCGTGATGACGCTCGATTTTAGGCCCATGAGAAGCCACAGCACAATCGCCACAACATAGGCGAGTGTGCGGTTATTCACGATCAGAAGATCGGGATCGGGCGTGTCGCTGCCCATCACCAACAGGCCAAATGTGGTCACAAAAAGTATGAGTCCGAACGCCCATCCTGCCTGACGATACTGCAACCGCTCCATGACCATAAAAACCACCAAGGCGATGGCACCCATCAAGATGACGCTGTAGTACATTTCATCGAGGCCAAATACTGCCCAAAGGGCAAAAAAGCCGAACATGATGTTCCATCCTGCTGCGATGGCCGACCGGGGTTTGACACGGTCACGCGTCGACAGAGCAAGTGACGCATAAACAACGGCTATGAATCCGACCGCCGCGGTGCGTTGCCACAGCAGTGCGTCGTCGAAAAACTCAATGCTAACGAATATTACGTAGAAGCTGTTGAGGGCACTTACAATGGCATCCACGTAGGAGCTCCTGGTCTGATCCATCACATGATGGTAGAGGTCGTACATGAGGTAAAGCACCCAGATCATGTAAATGAAGATGGCCTCCAGCACAAAGAACTCGACAGTGTTATCGGTGTACCAAATCAATGTCAGCATGAGCACGCCAAGCAGTGGGGTTACCCTCACGTAGATCCACTCGGGTTTGTACCATACAAGCGATGCCATGGCCAGTGATACGATGAGCATGTAGACGAGAAGCGGAATGGCTGTTGCGGTGTCCGATCCAAGCAGCAACGGCGTAAGCCAAGCTCCGGCCGCGGCCATCATGGCAACGGGCTGCGATCTGAATGAAAGCGCGAGAACGACAGTGAGAGCAGAAACAACGAGCATCAGACCGATCCCGACACTGTCGGGAACCATGCGGTAAAATTGGCTCATGGCATAGACAGTCAGGTACAAGATGGAAATACCGGCCGCCACCAAAACTTGTCCGAGAATGGGAAGGTCTTTCTTCCTGGCATGAAATGCGCCTGCGATGATGGCGGACCCACCCACAAAACCGAGTGCGATGCGCATGCCCTCGCTGATCAGGTCGTTCACAAAGGCGTAGTTGAGGGCAAACCCGGCGCTTATGACGATCGCAAGGGCTCCAAGTTTGGCAAAAAGGTTGCCACCGATGAGCATCTCCCAGTCGGCGTTCGACCGCACCTTCTCTGAAGCTGCGAACCCGCCTGGCTGCGATGTGCCGCTTGCCGCGCGAGCCAAGTCGTGAATGCTGGGTATTCCGGTCGGTTCGGATGCCGCCACTCGGGCCTGGTCATCCTGAGCTGGTGACGCCGCCCCAAGAGATATGGATTTGGACTCTGTATCAGCCGCCTTCTCGACCACTTGAGCCGACTGTTGCACCGACTTCGATTCGTTCAGATCGCGAATAACCTTCGCGAGGTGCGATTGCAGGACCGTGAGTCGGTCGCCGATGGTTTTCACGCGCAGATAAAGAGCCACCACTGCGATGAAAAGTAAAAAACTTAGCACGAATGACATAATTCCCCCTTAGCCTAATCTTTGGCAATTACCCGAAGTATACGCATCTTTCATCAATTCCAACATTATCTCCAGTATCATCGCGCAGAGGATATTTCAATCATTTATGGCAACGAAAAGAACGTCGAGCCTTGGATACAGCATCTTAAAGGCAAGCTTGTGGATCATCCTGATGCTTGCAATGTCGGTGGCCTTCCTGTATGTGTGGGGACCCGGTTCGCTGCCCGAGCCGGGGCGTTTCGAACATGCCGTACATGCATATTCCAGTGAAGCTCAAACTGATTCCGTCAGTAGAATTCGTATGATGACCTACAACATCGGATATGGGTACGGCCTGGGATCAGATGGGTCTGACTACCATCCGAAAACCCGCGAGGAGATCGAGGCAACCATTACCGCCATGGCCAATCTGATCGTTGAGGACAGCATCGATGTCGTGTTGTTGCAGGAGATCGACTTTGGTTCGGACCGATCTGGCAACTTCGACCAGCTGGCCATGCTTTCAGAACTGACGGGTCTGCCATATGGCGCCGAGGCCGTGGGTTGGGATGCCAACTATGTGCCATTTCCGTATTGGCCGCCGAGCTATCATTTTGGCCGTGTCTTGAGCGGCGGTGCCGTGCTGTCCCGATTTCCCATCGTCGACAACCAGGTGATGCTCCTCAAAAAGCCGGACGAAAACGCCGGATATTACAACCGGTTCTATCTGTATCGCTTCCATCAGGCTGTGGGGATGATGGTCAACGGCGACACGGTGTACGTGGTCAACAATCACTTGGAGGCGTTCAGCATGGCCAACAGAATGGAGCATGCTCAGTCGCTGGTGCACTGGGTCGAGGACCTCTCCAACAGCAAGAATGTGATTGCAGTAGGCGGCGACATGAATGCCCTGCCATACAATGCAGTACAGGTGAGCGATTTCAACGACAATTCTGGCGACGACTATACCGGCGACCGGACCATGGAGATTATCGGTATGATGAAAGGCTTCCAGGAGTTGGCAAGCCACGAGGAATATGCCGCCAATCGCGACATATGGCACACCTTCCCGGCCAATGCCCCGAACCGCCGCCTCGATTATATCTTTGTAAACTCCGGGTATTCGTTCTCCAACGGACACATCCCTCGCAAATACGGAGCCCTAAGCGATCACTTGCCGGCGGTAGTGGATCTCACCGCCTCACCGCAATCCCCGCCCCTGCCATAGCCGCCTTCACCGCGCTGATCTCAATTTCGCGGAAGTGGAAGATGCTCGCGGCCAGTACGGCGTCGGCATTGCCATGTACTACCGACTCGACGCAGTGCTCGATGGTGCCGGCACCACCGCTGGCAATAACGGGCAGTGTTGTGACCTCGTTGACCCGGCTCAGCAGTTCGATGTCGAATCCGGCCTTGGTGCCGTCGCGGTCCATGCTGGTAAGAAGGATCTCACCCGCGCCGAGTTGCTCGCAGGTGCGCATCCACTCGATGGCGTCGATGCCGGTGTCCTCACTGCCTCCTTTGACCCAAACCGTCCATCCCTCGCCGACCCGCTTGGCATCGACGGCTGCCACGATGCACTGTGCCCCAAACTTGTCGGATGACTCGCGGATGAGCTCCGGGCGTGCAACGATGCTGCTATTCAGCGACACCTTGTCGGCTCCGGCCTGAAGCAGGTCGGAGATTTCGTCGAGGCTCTTGATGCCGCCGCCGACGGTGAAGGGGATGTCGAGATGGCGGGCGATGTCGCGCACGAGGGGCACGAGCGTCTTGCGCTTCTCCTTGGTGGCAGTGATGTCGAGGAACACGAGCTCGTCGGCACCCTCACGGGCATAGCGCTGCGCCAACTCTATGGGGTCGCCCGCATCACGCAGGCCCTCAAAATTGACGCCCTTCACCGTGCGTCCGTCCTTGATGTCTAAACAGGGAATGATTCGTTTGGTAAGCATGGATGCAAAGATACGGAATGTGGGACATCGGGACATCGGGACATCGGGACATCGGGACATCGGGGCGTCGGGGCGTCGGGCCATCGGGGCACATGGACGTCGGGTTGGCTTGGATCTTCGTATCTTTGTACCATGACAGATCTTAAAACCCTCGACCGTGCCGGCATCCAGGCCCTCTGTAAACAGATGGGTGTGGAGCGCTATCGCGCCGACCAGCTCTTCGAATGGGTGTTCGGAAGCACGGTGAGCTCCTTCGACGAGATGTCGAACCTGCCTAAGGCGCTTCGCGTACGACTGGCCTCAGAAACCCGATTCTATCGTGCCACGGAATCGAGCCGGCAAGTATCGGCCGACGGCACCGCCAAATTCCTGTTCCGACTGGAGGACGACCGCCAGGTAGAAGCCGTGCTCATCCCTGAATTTTTCGACGACGGTGTGGCCGACCGCCTCACGGTTTGCGTGTCGAGCCAGGTGGGTTGCATGTTCGGGTGCTCCTTTTGTGCCACCGGACGCATGGGTCTGCTTCGCAACCTGACTACCGGCGAAATCGTCGACCAAGTGCTGCATATCAACGACTACGCGTTGGCCAATTACGGGAAGCGGATCACCAACATCGTCTATATGGGCATGGGCGAACCAATGCACAACTATGTGGCCGTGATGAACTCTGCCCACATCATCTGTGATGCGAAGACCATCGGACTGTCACCCAGGCGCATCACCATTTCAACGGTCGGACTCGCTCCACTGATCCGCCGTTTCGGCGACGAGGACCAGCCCTTCAACCTGGCGATATCACTGCATGCGCCATCTGACGAGAAGCGCACCAAGATTATGCCGATCAACGAGTCGCTCGACCTCGATGCCCTCCGCGCGGCTGAGATCGCGGGTGCGGGTGAGCAGGTCGCCGTCGGCAGTCTCGCCGTCTATGGCATCGTTCTGGGTGGTTGGGCATCGA
>CAYZWQ010000125.1:1469-8753 GCA_964481355.1 uncultured Chitinophagales bacterium | reverse complement strand
TCGCCATCCTGTATCATCACGATCTTACCGAAATCTCCGTCGCCCACGGCCCGCACTGCGGCAGCCCCCAAGCGCAGGGAAATCAGCCGGTCGAGCGTCGACGGCGATCCGCCCCGCTGCAGGTGTCCTAACACGATGTGTCGCGAATCCTTGCCCGTCAGCTCACTCAAACGCTTGGAAACATACTCCGCCACTCCGCCGAGCTGTTCCGACTGGCCTGCAACCTTTCCCTTTGTGAAAACGGAGCCAAGCTTCTCCTTTGCCCCTTCGGCCACAACGACGATGGTGAAATGCCTGCCCTGCGATTCGCGTTCCTGCACCTTTTGGACCATGGATTCGAAGCTGAAGGGGATTTCGGGAAGGAGGATGATGTCGGCCGTGGCAGCCAGACCGGCATGCATGGCTATCCAGCCGGCATAACGTCCCATCACCTCCACGACCATGATGCGTTCGTGGGCTTCGGCCGTCGTCGAAATCCGGTCGATGGCCTCGGTGGCGATGTTGACGGCAGTGTCGAAGCCCAACGTGGCGTCGGTACCCGGCAGGTCGTTGTCGATGGTCTTGGGAACACCCACAATAGGTATTCCCTTCTGGATGAGCCTGTTCGCAATTGCCATCGAACCATCGCCACCCATGGCGATAAGGGCGTCAAGACCGGCCTTGCGGAAGCCCTCGACCACCCGGTCAGAATAGTCTTCGAGCGAGATGGAGCCATCCTCGTGCTTGACAGGCATCTCGAAGGGGTTGCCCCGGTTCGCCGTTCCCAGTATGGTGCCGCCCAACAGCGTGATGCCGCGCACACGGTCTCGGTCCAATTGTATGAGCTGTCGCGTATTGGGGTCGGTAAAACTGCCGTAGCCATGGCTGATGCCCCACACGTCCCACCCCCTTCCGATGCCGGCCAAAGTTGCCGCACGGATGGCCGCGTTGAGCCCTGGGGCGTCGCCACCACCCGTGTTAATTGCAAGTTTTGAAATCTTCATATGATGGACAACATCAGACGCTCACATGGTAGCGCTCAATTACGGAGCGCACCTTTTCCAAGTTTTCTCCCTCTCGGATGATTTCGGGCTCGTCGCCCGTAAGATCGACCACAGTGGAATGAAGGGGTGTGAAGTCCTGGTCGTCGTCGACCACGAGGTCGACCTGACGCTCAAACCATTCCACGATCTCGTGCTTCACCGGGTATTCAATACCGACCTCGGCTGGAAGCGACGCCGTGGTGGCAAGCAGGGGCACTCCAAGTTCGGACACGATGGCGTTGATGATGGGGTTTTCCGGAACTCTGAAGCCGATGGTGTTCCGTTTTGTGTGGGTCAACAGCTTTGGAACTTCGCGGCTCGCAGGCAAGATGAAGGTCACTGGACCCGGGACAAGCCTTTTTATGAGCCTGAAGTTGGCGTCGGTCATCTGCCCAAAGCGTGAAATCCCGGACAGGGAGTCGCAGATCAGCGTAAAATGGTGATCCTTGTCAAGGTTCTTGATCTTACGTATCTGCTCGATTCCCTTCTTGTTCGAATACTCGCAGGCCAAGGCGAACGAGGTGTCGGTGGGGATGAATGCGACACTGCCCGACCTTAGGGCGTCGACCACCGCAAAGACTTTCGACTGCTGCGGCGACACGTGATGCATCTTCACTTGTAGGGACATGGCTTCTCCTTTGTGCAAATTTAGGTTTTGAAGGTGCCATATGCGGCCATGACACTGGCATGGCCGCAGACGGAACCCATTTTTAACATACTCGAATTGATCGAAAAAACAAGGGGTCAGGGCAGATTATAACGGTTTTAAACCGTCCGATTAGTATTGGGTTTCAGGTGATTTTGGTTTATTTTAGGCTCGCTTACATAACCGGGACAGCCAGCTACCAATCGGTCTCTATTACGTGGATTAAGTATAAATAAGCCACTTGTGAGGGGATTGATGCGCCTAATGGCGTATATTTGGGGCTGTCCTGAAAGGCGTGATCACATCTCAACGTTAAGGGTTCGTACGTATGCCTCAACTTTTCCCGAAACGGGCAAATAAAGTCCCAAGAATTCTGCTTGTCGGTCTTGTAGTGGTAACCACTGGTCTGATCCTTGGGATCTGGTATTATTTCTCTCCGAAGTTCACTGATGTCGGCTACATGCCCGACCAGCCCATTGCCTACAGTCACGCGCTGCATGCCGGACAGCTTGGCATCGACTGCCAATACTGTCACACCTCAGTGGCCGTATCGGCGAAGGCCAATGTGCCCCCCACCGAAACATGCATGAATTGCCACACGCAGATTAAGCCTGACAGTGAGAAGTTGGCGCCGCTCCGCGAGGCATGGGAAACGGGCAAGCCCATCGAGTGGGTAAAGATCCACAAACTTGGTGATTACGCCCATTTCAACCACGCTGCCCATGTGAACGTCGGTATTGGATGCGTGAGCTGCCACGGGCGAGTCGACCGCATGGAAGTGGTCTACCAGTCCCAGCCGCTCAGCATGGGCTGGTGCCTCGACTGTCACCGCGCACCCGAGCAACATCTTCGTCCGGTCGAGGAAGTCACCAACATGAGCTGGGAAGTGCCCGACAACGAGGATCCAATAACCTACGGCCGCAAAATCGTCGAGGCCAAGAATATCCATGCGCCGCAATATTGCAACGGCTGCCATTACTAAGTGCTGATTTCATTGCCCTGCATCATTTCTCCATCCATTTAGCATTCTATGAGTAAGACCGAGAGTCCGAATTACTGGAAAAGCCTAAATCAGATCGCCCAAAACGATACGTATAAGAATTTCGCGGACCGCGAATTCCAGGAAGGCGCATCTGAGCTTACCGACGGGCTGAGCCGTAAAAGCTTCCTTCAGATCATGGGCGCATCGATCGCCTTGGCAGGACTGGCATCTTGCCGGCGTCCCGTCGAAAAGATTCTTCCGTACCACCAGCAGCCCGAGCAATCGGTGATCGGCAATCCGCTCTACTATGCGACGGCAATGCCGTTTGGCGGCTATCTGACTGGAATCATCGCCGAGTCGAAGGAAGGTCGCCCAACAAAGCTGGAGGGCAATCCGGACCAAGATGCAAGCAAGGGCAAATCGAACATTTTCCACCAGTCCGCCATACTTGGCCTGTACGATCCCGACCGCGCTCGCAAAGTGCGCCTGAACGGCGAAGACTCCACATGGGAGGCTTTCGTGGAGTTCTGCGCTGCACAGAATGCCGACAAAAACCGGAGCGTTGCCATCCTGTCTGAGGCAAACAGCTCCCAGACTATGGCGCGTCTGCGCCGTGAGTCAGGCTTCGCCAATGTGCGCTGGGTTACCTACGAACCCTTTGGCGACGAAAACCAATTGGCCGGCAACGCCATGGCATTTGGCCGCCGTCTACGCACGGACGCCCATTTCGACAAGGCACAGGTCATCGTGTCGATTGACGCCGATTTCTTGAACTTGACGGTGAACAACGTCGAGAATGTGCGTCGCTACACCGACAGAAGAGCCAACGTCGAGGGCAATCCTGGCCAAATCTCACGTTTGTATTCGGTAGAGAGTACCTTTACGGTCACGGGTTCAAATGCCGACCACCGCCTTCGCCTCAAACCGTCCGACATCCAGGCTTTCGCCTATGCGCTTGCATCCGAAACAGGCGCGGTAACCGGATACAGCAACCACATGTCGAGCAATGAGTTCCTGCAAAGCGTCGCAGCCGATCTGCGTGCTCACTCAGGAAATTCGATCGTAGTAGCCGGCGACGGAATGCCAGCCGAGATCCACGCGGCCGTGGCTGCCATCAACGCCGCATTGGGCAATGTGGGCACCACAGTCACATATAAAGAGGTCACGCACACCGGTGAGGGCGACCAGCATGCCGCCCTGGCACAACTGGTTGCCGACTTGAACAGCGGCAGCGTCGACACTTTGATCCTTTTGGGTACAAACCCCGTTTTTAGCGCGCCAGCCGATCTTGACATGTCAAACGCCGTCAAGAAGGCAGCGACAACCATCCATGTCTCCGACTATGTCGACGAAACGGCTCGCAACGGCGTGACCTGGCATATCCCACGCACCCACTTCCTGGAGGCTTGGGGCGACGGCGCCTCGCCAAGCGGACAGGCCAGCATCATTCAGCCGCTGATTCAACCGCTGTTTGGCGCAAAGAGCGAGCTTGAGGTTGTCAACGCCGTCTTCACCGGTGCAAATGCATCGGCATACGACCTTGTGCGCGGCACCTGGGTTTCCAACCTCGGTGAGAACGGATGGATCACCGCCCTCAACGATGGCGTCATTCCAGGCACCTCGAAGGCAGATGCGTCTGTGAACGTGCAGTCCGGCCTTGCCGACATGCTCGCTTCCGCCATGCAGGCAGCCTCCAGTGCGAACAACGACCTGGAAATCTCCTTCAAGCCCGACAATCACGTGTTCGATGGCCGATTTGCGAACAACGGCTGGCTGCAGGAATTCCCTGACCCCATCACCAAGATCACATGGGACAACGTGGCTCTTGTCAGCCCGGAAACAGCCCGTTCGCTTGGAATCAAGGAAATCTATGACGGCAAAAACAACGAGAACCACACCACGCTGATATCCGTGACAGTGAACGGCGCTTCGGTGACCGTGCCGGCATGGATATTGCCGGGCCATGCCGATAATGTGGTCACCATCCTGTGTGGATATGGCAGCAGCGTCGGCAAGGTTTCGACCGGAGTTGGCACGAATGTCTACCCGATTCGCATGTCGTCGGCCATGTATGCCACGAACGGATCCGTGTCGGCCGACCAAGGCACCTACATGATCGCCTGCACGCAGGACCATCACAGCATGGAAGGACGTCCTCTGTTCCGTCAGGCAACCGTCGCCGAGTACGAAAGCGACCCGACGTTTGCCAAAGATATGGTATACGTGCCCGGCAAGAAGGAAGGCGATCAATTTGCCATCACCCTGTTCGATGCCCAGACGTATCCTGAGTATGAGCCTCAGTGGGGCATGACCATCGACTTGAATTCCTGCATCGGATGCGGGGTATGTACGATTGCCTGCCAAGCCGAGAACAACATTCCTGTTATCGGCAAGAAAGAGGTGTCGCGCTCGCGCGAAATGCAGTGGATCCGAGTAGACCGCTATTTTGTCGGCGACGACGTAAACAACCCTCAGATGGTGCATCAGCCAATTCCTTGTATGCACTGCGAGCTGGCGCCCTGCGAGCAGGTCTGTCCGGTAGCCGCCACGACCCACAGCGACGACGGTTTGAACCAGATGACCTACAATCGCTGCATCGGTACACGTTACTGTGCCAACAACTGCCCGTACAAGGTCCGCCGATTCAACTTCTTCAATTACACGAAGATCTATTTGGAGGAAAACAACGTCGACGACCCCGAAATTCTGCACATGGCCATGAATCCGGATGTCACCATCCGTTTCCGTGGCGTCATGGAGAAGTGCACGTACTGCGTACAGCGCATCAACCGCAAGAAGATCGAGACCAAGATTGAGACGGGCAATTCGGTAAAACCAGCCGACGGAACGGTTGTCACGGCCTGCCAACAGGCTTGCCCGGCAAACGCCATCAGCTTTGGCGACCTCACCGACGCCAACAGCAAGGTCTCGAAGGCGAAAGCGTCCAACCGCAACTATCTGTTGCTCGAGGAGCTGAACATTCGTCCGCGCACCTCCTACCTTGCCCGCATCACAAATCCCAACGGCCAAACCGTGAACGCGTAATAAACCCCTTCCGTAGCCGAAATGAGTTCTAAATATCAGTACGTACCGGAACAAGCCCTTGTAAAGGGCGACCACGACTTCGGATCGATCACCGCGATGATCGCCGACTTGTGCGACACTCAAAAGAACAAGACCCCGATGGGTTGGTACCTCGCTTTTGGGGTGTCGAACTTGCTGCTGCTCGTCCTCTTGGGAAGCATCGGCTACCTTTTCTGGGAAGGAACGGGTATTTGGGGTCTCCAAACGCCTGTTGGTTGGGGTTGGGCGATCATCAACTTCGTGTGGTGGGTCGGTATCGGCCACGCCGGAACCCTCATTTCGGCCATTCTATTCCTATTCAGGCAGAATTGGAGGACGGCGATCAACCGGTTTGCCGAGGCAATGACGATCTTTGCCGTCATGTGCGCCCTGGTGTTTCCTGCGATCCACGTCGGACGTATCTGGGTGATCTACTGGGTGTTCCCCATCCCGAACCAGATGTACATGTGGCCGAACTTCAACAGCCCCTTGCTGTGGGACGTTTTCGCGGTTTCGACGTACTTCACGGTCTCCCTCCTGTTCTGGTTTGTGGGGCTTGTTCCTGACATGGCGACGGTACGCGACCGCGTAACCAGCAATTTGGCCAAAAAAGTGTACGGTTTCCTGTCGCTTGGTTGGACTGGCGGAAACCGCCAGTGGCAGCACTACGAGAAGGCCTACATGATTTTGGCCGGCCTTGCGACACCTCTGGTCCTTTCGGTGCACACCATCGTTTCGTTCGACTTCGCCGTGTCGATCATACCGGGATGGCATACGACCATTTTCCCGCCGTATTTCGTCGCAGGCGCCATTTTTTCCGGCTTTGCCATGGTGCAGACCCTGATGCTCGTGGCGCGTAAGGTGTACAACGTGCAGGACATCATGACGAACGACCACATGGAAAAGATGAACATCGTGATCATTGTAACCGGCACCATGGTAGGCTTCGCCTATGCGATGGAGTTCTTCATCGCGTGGTACAGCGGCGTGGAATACGAGAAATTTATCTTCATGCAGCGCGCCATTGGGCCTTATGCTTGGGCGTATTGGATCATGATCGCGTGCAACGTGATTTTCCCGCAGCTGTTCTGGATCAAGAAAATGAGGCGCAGCGTGGCCGTCACGTTCGTTCTGTCGATCGTTGTGAACATCGGGATGTGGTTTGAGCGATTCGTGATCACGGTGACCTCCCTCTCGCAGGATTATCTGCCATCTTCGTGGTCGTATTATTCGCCGACCATTTGGGACGTCCTGACCTATGTCGGCACATTTGGTCTGTTCTTCACCTTCTTCTTGCTGTTCCTGCGCTTCCTGCCCATCGTCGCCATTGCCGAGGTGAAGGCGATCATGCCACAGGCGGACCCGCATTTCCATGACCATCATGGTCACTCCGAAACGAAAGCCCATTAATTGAGCAATCCGAAAGCCGAATAATCGATAACATCTATGTCTGCTAAAAACACACAACCTGACCAACCGGTAACTTTCGGAGTGCTTGCAGAGTTTGCCAATACGGGCGACCTCATGAAGGCGGCCGCAAAGGTAAGAGACGCCGGTTACAAGAAATTCGA
>CAYZWQ010000125.1:0-1459 GCA_964481355.1 uncultured Chitinophagales bacterium | reverse complement strand
CCTTTCAAGGCCTGGTAGTTTGGTTTGGGGCTCAAACCCTCTAATTTGGTTTGGATCGTTCTCAGCCACGCCCTCATCGGCTTTTTTGGGGCCATTGCTCTCATGGTGTGGACATCCTCCATCGACTACCCGGTAAACATCAGTGGCAAGCCGTTCATCAACGCCCCCGCCTTTGTGCCCGTCACATTCGAATTGACCGTTCTGTTGTCGGCATTTGGAGCCGTATTTGGCATGTTCTTCCTGAACGACATGCCGAAGCACTACAATCCGCTGTTCAACAGCGAGCGCTTCTCCCGGGTAACCGACGACAAGTTCTTCATTTGCATCGAGTCGGCCGACATGTTGTTCGACATGGACAAGACAACCGGCTTCCTAAAGGAGATCGGCGCTACTCACACCGAAACGGTCCTTGACTAATCGGAGCCGAAAATCATGAAACCTACTCACATGAAATTGTCCGCATACTCAAGCCGTTTTCTGCTCCTCGGTCTGGCATTGGTGCTCAGCTCGTGCCGAGGTGAGCCGTCCGTCAAGCCACCTGTGCACCCAAATCAGAACATGGACAACCTTGTGTCGTTCAAGCCACAGGAGCGGAACGCCTTCTTTGAGGATGGCCGTGCCATGCGTCTGCCCGTCGAAGGGACCGTCGCACGTGGGCAGACCCGTCTAGACACCGAATTCTACGAGGGGAAAACTGCAACGGGCGAATATGTAGTGAAAATCCCGGTCGAAGTGACCCGCGAGATGGTTCTCAGGGGCAAAGACCGCTATGAGGTGTTCTGTACGCCATGCCATGGCGGCACCGGAGCCGGCGACGGCCTCGTAATCAGCCGTGGATATGTGCCGCCGCAGACCTACCATCAAGACCGCCTGCGCGACGTAGAAGACGGTTACATTTACGATGTTGTCGCAAACGGCATCCGCAACATGCCTGCCTACCGCCGTCAAATTCCAACGGAAGACCGTTGGGCGATCGTGGCCTATGTGCGGGCCCTGCAACGCAGCCAATTTGTCAACCGTGCCGAAGTAGCACAGATGTTATCCGACGCAGAATTGCGCGCCATCGAAGAGGAGTGGCGTGCCCAGGCAGGTAATACCGCCGCCACCGCCGACACCACACAAAGCCCACGATAAAAAACCTGCTGGCCAACAGCCGTCAACGTCTTCAGACTATGAAACACAACGTAACCGACAATCTGCAGTTCCCAAAAGAATCGTCCGTCATCAGACGCACGCTCATCGTAGGTGTGGTGTTCCTGTTGATGACCCTGGTGGGCTATGTATTTGATTCCAAGCAGTTCTATTTCTCCTATCTGACGAGTTTTGCCTTCTACACGGGGCTTGGAATCATATCATTGTTCTTTGTGATGCTCCAGCACATCACCCGTTCCTCATGGAGCGTCGTGATGCGCCGCATACCCGAGGTCATCTCCTCCAACATCTTCATTTGGTCCCTGTT
>CAYZWQ010000124.1:0-8964 GCA_964481355.1 uncultured Chitinophagales bacterium | reverse complement strand
CCCGCCGACACGAAATAGCTATTGGCATTGTAAGTGAGCATGTCGGCATTGGTGTCCCTGTTCCGGTTTATCCACTCGCCTTCCTTCCGTATCACATAGCCGGTGTTGATGAAATTGGTGGCAAATCGTCCCGGGCTGGCAGAAGTGCCGGATATGAGCACCCCATCAATCACGTTCAGGCCATTGAAAAGGTTCAAATAAGGACCCGTCGGTGTGAGGGTGGTCGGCTGTGCATCGTTTCGATTGTTCAAGCGCAGGAGGCCGGATGCAGCTGTACCCAAGAACAACTCCTCACCCTGGCTGTCGTTCAGGTAGACATCTCGCAGCCGCACATCGGTCGGCAAAGCGACGGCCAAGGCCGCTCCATCCGAGCCCACAATGCGGGAGTAGCCTTCAGCAACTGCAACAAGCCTGGTTTGGGTTTTGCTTAATCTGAAGCGAGTGACTGGACCCGACGGATAGTCGTTGATGTTCTGCCACGTGCCGTTTTGAAAGATAAAATTACTCTGGCCAATGGATGCATACAGACGATCGCGAAACCATGCAACCGAGCGGACAACCTTCGATTGAAGAAAATCTTGATACACCGTGTTGCTCCAACTGGCCGGATTCACCAAATCCCCCTGAGATGGGTTGCCAATGGCAACACCCTCGTCTGTGGCTGCATAGATAGTCGATCCAGACAGCGCAAGGTCATTCACGTTTGTACCGGACGGGAAATTACCCAGGTTGGCATAGGTGTCTAAGACGATGCGGCGAGCAGGATCGTAGACAACGATTCCGAAACTGGTTGCCATGTAGATGCGATCTGTGCCCACCCGGATGCTGTTGATCGCCCGCCGTGTAAACTGGGTCGCCCGAAATATGGCATCATCCCTGTGGAACAACTCGGTCTTCGGGTCAAAACTTTCGATCATGCCATCGTCATAGCCAATCCATAGCTTACCCGAGCCGGCGTGGAAGGCCATCGCACTGGGATTTAGTCGGTACAAGCCTTCTGTTCGAGTAAAAATGGCCTCGGTCTGACCGTTCACGATCGAATAAAGCCCACCTTCCGTCGCAATCCATTTGGTACCGTCTGCGTCTTCGTCGATGAATCGCACCGGCCTCAGCGATGAGTAAGACTCCCATGTCCCAAGTTCCTGGGCTCTGGCAACGTCGGCAGCTATGATGCTGAACAGAATGGCAAGTACAAGAGTAAATCGCATGCAGAAAGGGATTTGCTAAAAGTATCTGGCAACTCCAAACCCGATATTTAAACCGGGTCTGTCAAGCCGTTTCGTAAGGTTGACTCTGCCCAAACCAAAGATACCATTTAGCGAGACACCAAGCTCATGATGTATGCCGTCATAGTACGATAAAACGTAATCTGTGCGACGCTGCAATTCGCTTAGCCTCTCTTCGGACAGGAACGTTCTTCCATGGCTGCCATACATCATCAATCCCCAGCCTTTGCGGGCAAACCACATCATTCCCAGAGCCTCAAAGGGAATCGTCCGAAAATTGTGTTCCCAATGCACGGCCATGTAATGTTCACCTTCGTATGGGTGGTCTTTGAGTGTCTTCAGTGCTCCGTAAGGTGCATATTGGCCGGGGGATGCATCAACGATGCCAAAACGCTGCAAGGGCAGTTCTCCGGTTGATGCGCCAGCCACTAAACGCACATACAGTGTGTTTGGCAAGAATCGACGCTTGTAGAACGTGGGGATGCTCCTGTCTATTGCCACGTGCACGCGGGCAAAATCGTAATCGCTTGCCATGATGTCGGGATCGGAGAGTTCAACGAGCAGCTCGAAATGGTTTTGTCCTAAAATTGAGAACGGCACAAGGTCATCGCCGTACGCATACTTCAGGGTCAGGGACCTCATCCATCCCTCCACAATGGCTGGATTGGGCCGCTGGACTGTTGATGGCTCCAGCAAGGAGTAGTCGGTCACCTTGTCCAAGCTGCCGTGGCGCTCATTTCGAGCGGTAAAGGTCCATCTGGCGTCAGAACGTGGTTTTCGATAGTTGACATCCCACACCAGACCCTCTGACCTGAAGTAGTCGAAGTAGTCGGCTGTTCCGATGATCATGTTTGTGCTTCCGACAACCAGGCTGCTCGTCAGCGACTGGTACCGGGTTTGTGTCCCGGCACGATAGCTCACCTTGTGAGCGAAACGGGGCATTTTGGGAAGGCTGAATGTGATGCCTCCGGTATAGTCAGCTTTTTCTGACGAAAAGCTGTAGCCGCCGCCGCCAAATACGGAAGCCTTGGTTGAGAGCGGGTAACCGATCGTTCCGGCAATATGCAAGCCGTCGACCCGGGTAAACCGGGCATCAGGTGTAAAGGAGCCCTTGAATGAGCGACCGGGTCGATCGCCCCTTTGGGCGCCGATGGTTATGGATCCCGAATTGTCGTCATCGTCGTCGTCGATGAATCTAGCAAGGAATCCCTTTGGACGAAAGGCCTCATCGAGGGTGTTCGTGCTGTCGAGCTCTGCATATGCCTTCTCCTCGACAGTTGTAAGCGGAACGACAAGAGGACTCCGCAGGAATAGGCTGTCGAGTTTCACCGAAACCGAATCGATGCGAAGTCGCCTTTGTTGACGATCGTCGGCATAAAGTGAGTCAGGAAGCGTTGTGTTGACCTGGTAATCCGTGAGCCTTGACAGCTGTTGGATTCCCATTTCAGGGAATTGCAGCCCGACGATGCCAAACTTCAGCTCACCGCGAATTCGGACGTCGATCGGCAGCCAGTAGTCACCGCCAAAGTTGCTGAACTGCTGGGTGAACCACAGGTTGAATTTCTGAATCGGGGGCGGAAATATGAGCGCATCGTTGGGTTTGAGATCAATTTCAAGGAGGGCATACGCCGAATCGACCACCGCGATGGTACCCTCGAAGGTTGGTTGCAGGCGCCTACGTGGCGTGACCTTGATGTCGAAAACGGTGAGATCATCGATCGACCTCAACCCTACCAGCTCGAAATTATAAAATCGGAATGCGTCGGGGTGTGTAGGGCCCACCATGTCGAAACCTCCAATTTCGAGGTTGTCGTCATAGAAATTGGGCAGAAATCCCGCACTGGCCAAATTCTGCTCCATTCCGAGGTTTGCAGTCTGCCGCCTCGACTTGATGACCTCACGGGTACCCTTCTCCTTGTCCCAAAACACCTCGGAGAGCGTTTCCGAGATAGATGCGATGTCGGACTCACTTTCAAGCCGTTGCCGGGTGTACGCCTGCGCCGTATAACTGGCTAAGTTCCCGCGCCATATCTGTTTTCTTCGAATGACCTCGCGCATGATGTCAATCGCAGGATCCCCCCCCGTTACGGTCACCTCTCCGAGCTCACGCACATTAGGTTCCATGCGAACGACCAAGGGTGCATCATCCAACTGGGAAATCTCAATTTCCTGCGAAAAGTAGCCGATATAACGTACCATCAACACAAATGGCAACCCTCGTACCTGCAGCTCAAACTCGCCGTCGGCGTTGGAGATCGTGCCTGTGTAGGTACCCTTGACGACGATGTTGGCCGACGGCAATGGGGCACCTGTACCTGCATCTATGATAGTACCCTTCAATGTCTGGGCCACAGCAGCAGTGTTAAGTACCACAACAGCAAAAAGGGCAATGAATACTATTGTTCGCTTCATCAATTTACAATCAGTTTTTTGATTCACCTGCAGTGATGGCGGTGCCTGGACAATTGCTGCATATATACGCCACAATTTAAAAAAAGATTTATCCGGGATGTAAGTTGAACATCATCGAACCTAGATGGTTCAATTGTTGGCGATAGTTCGTAAATTCCCAACCCATACGAACAGACCCGATAGTTCAACAGGATAGAACAAGTGCCTCCTAAGCTCTAGATCTGGGTTCGAGTCCCGGTCGGGTCACAAAAAAAAGGCGCCCCCACACATGTGAGGACGCCTTTTTTGTTTCATTCAGCAGCTTGGACTAGCGCTGGCGCGGTGTGAACTGGTACGGGTTTACAGGTACCGATTCAGCGCGGCGGTTAATGCGGCAGCCTTTTCCACCCGGATCGTCCTGTGGACACTGAACGGGATACTTGCCGAGACCCTGCGACTGGATGCGGTCTTCGGATATGCCGTTCTGGAGGTAGAATTCAACTACAGCGTTGGCACGGCGGTTGGAGAGACGCAGGTTGTACTGGTCTCCACCGACGTGGTCGGTGTAGGCATCTACACGCACTCTGAAGCGGGTGTTCGACTTGAGCTTCTCGATGTTCTCGCCGAGCAAGGTAGCTGCGAGGTTGTCGATATTCGAACGGTCGAAGTCGAAGTTTACGGTGTTGAGCTCGCGGATGAAGATCGGATCGTTCGGATCAAGCGGATCGGTGCCCATCTGGATCTCCTCGCCGTCGGCAAAACCGTCGCCGTCGGTGTCGGCCTTGTTAGGGTCGGTCTTGTAGGTCATGACTTCCTCGCCGTCGGTCAGGCTGTCACCGTCGCTGTCAACTTTGAGCGGGTCGGTGCGGTGCGTCTTGATTTCGTCTCCGTCATTCAGACCGTCTCCATCCGTGTCAGCCTTGAGCGGATCGGTCTTGTGTGTGAGCACCTCTTCGCCGTCGGTCAGACCGTCGCCGTCGGTGTCAGGCTTCAGGGGGTCTGTTTTGTAACGAAGCACTTCGTCGCCGTCGCTCAGACCGTCGGCGTCGGTGTCAGGATTATTGGGATCGGTGCCGATGCGAAGCTCTTCGGCGTCGCTCAGACCGTCGCCGTCGGTGTCAATGTTTTCGAGGTCGATCACGGCTTGCTTCGATTTGCAGGCCATTTCGGACGTACCGAAACCCACCAGCATGAGCAGAATGAGAATAGTACTAAATTGTTTCTTCATAGGGTTGAACTCCAAGTTGATGCGGGTGGCTGTGACGGATTTGAGCCCGCACCCCCAACCAGGTTGTTATGATGAACTTACGAAACCAAAGATACGTGTTTTCATATGCATAAGTAAAAACTATCGTGTGTATATAGGTAGTTTTTGAGACTTTTTGTATATTTATTGCATTGATCATCGACGGGGCTATAGCTCAGCTGGCTAGAGCGCTTGCATGGCATGCAAGAGGCCCGGGGTTCGAATCCCCGTAGCTCCACGTTTCAGCAGGCCGGACAATAAGTAGATCCGGCCTTCGTTGTCTTAGACAGCCTGGAGAGACAGGCACAGTTTTTGAACACGCCCCTCACGGGGCGTGCGATAAAAAAGGGTAAGTCCCATACGACTAGCTCCCTTTGAACCCCGCCAGGACCGGAAGGTAGCAACGGTAAAAGGTTGTAGCAGTGCGATATGGTAAGCTTACCCTTTTTTATTTCCCCCCACCCGATGAAATCTATCATCAATGGTCAATGCTCAATGTGTAATGGTACTCAAAGCAATTGTTGATGTCGCCGAGCGGACGAACCCTCCCCGTGTAAACAAACCCAAGCTTTTCATACATCTTGTGGGCCGTCCGAAACAGGGTGTCGGTCCACAATTCCAGTTCGGAGTTCCCTAAGTCCGCATTCCGACTCATCAGAAACTGAACCATCGCCTTGCCGTAACCGTGTCCACGGTACGCCTCATCCACATAGATGCGGCTCAGGTATGGAATCGAGCCATCAAGCTTGAGGGCACCACAGCCGGCCTCGACACCGTTGGCTTCCAAAACGTAGAGCTCTCCCTTCCCCCTGCCATAGTAGTTGTCGTAGTCGAGAAAGTCGGGCAGCTCGAACTCGAGCTCGAAGATGTATCCGTACGAATGGATCGTGTCGCGGATGATTGTTATCAACCGGTCGATGTCATCCTTTCGGGCCGGTCGTATGATACATGACTCACTCATCTAGGATGTCGGGCTGAATGGTGAGATGACGGTGGATGGAGTATAGGTCGTGGCGCCGGTCCTTGAACGGGGTAACCGTTCCCTGGTGACGAGCCCGACGCAGCAGCTCGAGGTCGACGTCGGCAATGACGATCATCTCGGCGTTCTCCTCGGCGATGGCTGCAACACCGTCTCGGGCGAACGGGAAATCGGAGGGCGTGAAAATGGCCGACTGCGCATACTGGATGTCCATGTTTTCGACCGAAGGGATGTTGCCCACCGTCCCGGCTATTGCCACGTATACCTGATTCTCGATGGCCCTGGCCTGTGAGCAGATGCGCACACGTGTGAAGCCGTGCCTTTCGTCGGTGCAATAGGGCACAAAGAGGATCTGTGCACCCATGTCGGACACGATGCGCGCCAACTCGGGAAACTCGCTGTCGTAACAGATGAGGATGGCGACCTTGCCGCGGTCCGTATCGAAGACGTGGATGCCGTCTTTCCCGCCCGTCACGCCCCACCAACGGCTTTCGCTCGGGGTTACATGCAGTTTAGACTGCTCGGCCACACTGCCGTCACGCCTGAACAAATAGGACACATTGGTGATGATGTCGTTCTCCATCTTGAAGTGCGACCCACCGATGATGTTGATGTTGTACTCGATGGCCATCCGGTTGAACAACTCCTCGTACTGATCGGTGTACGTGGTGAGCTCCTTGATGGCCAAATGTGGACGCTTTTCGTCCATGAAGCTCAACAACTGGGTGGTCAACAGCTCGGGGAACAGCACAAAGTCGGCCTTGTAGTCGCTGGCCACGTCGACGAAATACTCAACCTGTTGGGCGAAATCGTCAAAGCTGGTGATCTTTCGCATTTGGTACTGCACGCAGCATATCCTGACGGGGTAGGATGTCACCTTGCGTTTTGCCTGCGTGTGCGTGTATTCGAGGTTGGACCACTCCAACAGGGTGGCATAGCCGTTCGATTCATTGTCTTCGGGGAGGTACCCTTTAATGATCCTCTTCAGCACGAAACCGTTGCGCATTTGGAACGTCAATACCGGGTCGTAGATCCTCCCGGCCATCACCGCACGGCAGTAGGCGGTTGGATCCATCATGGCGGAGTGGGCCGCATAGCCCGGAATACGTCCGCCAACCAGGATGCGTTTCAGGTTAAGTCGGGTACACAGGTCCTTTCGGGCTTCATACAGCCGTCGGCCTATGTTCATGTCGCGATGGTCGAGGTCCACGATGACGTCGATGCCGTACAGGGTGTCGCCGTCCTCGTCGTGGTTCCGAATCATCCCATTGTCGGAGATTTCTTCCCAGGTGTGGTCGCGCGAGTACTCGTCCAGATCGAGGATCAACGCATTGCTGCACCCGGCAACGCGACCGTTGTAGGTCACCGCCATCTGGCCCTCGGGGAAATGGCGAAGCATGGAACGGAACTGGGTTTTGGTCCAGGGCTTGATGCCCTTGTAGCACCGCTCCTGAATGGCGACGACTTCCTGGTAGTCGTCGATCGTGAGCTGGCGAATTTCGATGCTTGGTTTTGAGTCTGTCATAGATCTGTTGTGTTAGTCCCTGCAAGATAACCATTTCATGACGGAGTGGGTAATCATACGCATCATGGCCCATCCATCGCGGAATACCTTATATTTATGACATCCACCAGCAAATCCGATTATGTCAAAACGATACGAAGACACCCGTCCGGTAGAGACGAACCCCAAAAATAAGACCGTCGCAGGCAGCCGCGTCCGCATGAACGAACTTGTGATGCCCAACGACACCAACCCACTGGGTAACCTGATGGGTGGCAAATTGCTGATGTGGATGGATATCTGCTCGGCCATTGCCGCGCAGCGCCATTGCAACCGGCTGGTGGTCACCGTATCGGTCGACAGTGTTGAGTTCATGAGCGCCATCAAGCTGGGCGAGGTGGTCGTGATCGAAGGCGAGGTGACCCGGGCGTTCAACACTTCGATGGAAATTGCCATGCAGGCCTGGGCCGAGAACATGAGGACCGGCGAGCGCAGACTTTGCACAACCTCATATTACACCTTTGTAGCGGTTGATGCCGACGGCCGGCCGGTTCCGGTTCCACCGATCCAACCCGAGACCGATTTTGAGAAACTTCGGTTTGATCAGGCGGCCGAGCGCAGAAACGCCCGACTGGAGTTATCTCGGAAGACCCTGGAGCTGAGCAAACTCAACACCTCAGGAAAGTAGCCTTCTCAAGTCGGCCAGGAGCATGAGTGCCTCGATGGGGGTCATGCGGTCAGGATCCATGGCTCTGAGCTTGTTGAAGATCATTTCGTGGCGTGGATCCATATTCATCTGGAACAAGCTCAACTGTGGGATGGCTTCCTGTTTCGGCATCGACTCTAACGCCCTGCCGGCCGCTTCCTTCTGACGCGCCGCCTTCACGACGGCAAGCGCATCCGATTGGTCGGCAGCGTCCACTTCGAGTGTGTGCGACTCCAAGTTAGTGAGAATCTGCCGAGCCCTGTCAATGACCACGTCCGGCAAACCTGCCATCGATGCGACCTGGATGCCATAGCTGTGGTCGGCGCCACCTTGAACCAGCTTCCGCAAGAAGACGACCTTTCCATCGAACTCCCGCACCTGCACATTGAAGTTCTTGATGCGCGAATAACGGCTTTCCAGCTCGTTCAATTCGTGATAGTGGGTTGCAAAAAGGGTCTTGGCTGCAACATCGGGGCTGTTGTGCAAGTATTCGGCCAACGACCACGCGATGCTCAGTCCGTCGAACGTGCTGGTGCCGCGCCCGACTTCGTCGAGCAATATGAGCGATTTTGGCGTCGCATTGTTCAAGATGTTGGCAGCCTCGTTCATCTCCACCAGAAACGTGCTCTCGCCGGCGGCCAAGTTGTCGGACGCACCTACCCGAGTGAAGATCTTGTCGACAATGCCGATTTCGGCGGCCTCGGCCGGCACGAAGCTGCCGATCTGGGCCATGAGCACAATCAAGCCGGTTTGCCGCAGAATGATGCTCTTACCCGCCATGTTGGGACCTGTGATGATGATAATCTGCTGGTCACGGTTGTTGAGCACAATGTCGTTTGGAATGAAGGGCTCGCCGGGTGGCAACGTTCGTTCGACTACAGGGTGTCGGCCGGCCTTGATGCTGATGGTGTC
>CAYZWQ010000123.1:0-9007 GCA_964481355.1 uncultured Chitinophagales bacterium | reverse complement strand
GTCATTCTGAGTTGACACACCGACGGGCAAAGCCCGAGGTGTCGACGAAGAACCTTCTTGGACACACGACACTCAGAAAGCGCTCCCATAAGTGGACAAAATCATCCGATTTCGTTACCGTCTCAGGCCAAATTTCCGTAACTTACAAGTCATATGGAGAGCTAAAGGGAAGTGTTGCTTTCATGCAATCGGATTGGGAAATTGTCGACATGGAAGTCTTCCCATCTTTATCACGACAAACTATTACCCGTATGATTACCAGGACCAAACCCGCGATCCAAGAATGGGTCAAACAGATGGAGGAACACTTACAACCAGAAAGTGTGCATTGGTGCAACGGATCTCAGGAAGAATATGACGCCCTTTGCCAAAAATTAGTCGACAAAGGCACCTTTATCAAACTGAACCACGAGAAGCGCCCAAACAGCTTCGCCTGCTTCAGCGACCCCAGCGACGTGGCCCGCGTCGAAGACCGCACGTACATCTGCAGCCGCAACAAGAGCGATGCAGGTCCCACGAACAACTGGATGGATCCCGAAGAAATGAAGGGCATCCTCAACGGCCTCACCAAAGGAGCCATGAAGGGACGCACGATGTACGTGATCCCCTTCTGCATGGGTCCTGTCGGATCCCCGCTGTCCCGCTATGGCATTCAGGTCACCGACAGTGAATATGTAGTGGTGAACATGCGCATCATGACCCGCATCGGCGAACAGGCCATGCCGTATATGAATGAAGACGTCGTCTTCTGTCTTCACACGCTGGGTGCACCCCTTGAGCCCGGACAAGAGGACGCCAAGTGGCCGTGCAATCCCACCACGAAATACATAACGCACTTCCCTGAAGAGCGCCTGATCATATCGTACGGAAGCGGCTACGGCGGCAACGCCCTTCTGGGCAAGAAATGCTTCGCCCTGCGCATCGCAAGCGCCATGGCCAAAGAAGAAGGATGGCTGGCCGAGCACATGCTCATCCTCGGGGTCGAGAATCCTGAAGGCGAGAAAAGCTATGTGGCCGCCGCATTCCCAAGCGCTTGCGGCAAGACGAACTTCGCCATGATGATCCCTCCCGAGGCAATGGGCGGATGGAAGGTCACCACGGTCGGCGACGACATCGCATGGATCCACAAAGGCGACGACGGCAGATTATATGCGATCAACCCTGAGTCGGGCTACTTCGGCGTGGCTCCGGGCACGAACGTGAAGACCAACCCGAACGCCATGGCGAGCATCCGGGCCAACACCATCTTCACCAACGTGGGCGTAACCCCCGACGGTGACGTTTGGTGGGAAGGCATGACCAAGGAGGTGCCCGACGGACTCATCGATTGGCACGGCAAACCCTACGACAAGAATTCCGGCAAGCCGGTTGCCCACCCCAATGCCCGCTTCACGGCTCCGGCCGAGCAAAACCCGGTGATCGACTCCGAGTGGGACAATCCAGCAGGCGTACCGATCAATGCGTTCATTTTCGGCGGACGCCGCAGCAACACGGTTCCGTTGGTTTACCAAGCCTTTAACTGGAACTTCGGCGTGTATATGGCTGCAACCATGGGCTCCGAAATGACTGCCGCCGCCTTCGGCGAAATCGGAAAGGTCCGTCGCGACCCGTTCGCGATGCTCCCCTTCCTGGGCTACCACGTAGGAGACTACTTCAACCACTGGCTGCAGTTCGGACGCGACCTTCCGAACCCGCCACGCATCTTCGGCGTGAACTGGTTCCGCAAAGATGAAAACGGCAACTTTGCATGGCCGGGATTCGGCGAGAACATGCGTGTGCTCAAGTGGATCATCGGCCGCTGCAAAGGCCGCACATCAGCCGTCGAGTGCCCGATAGGCTGGCGTCCGCGTCACAAGGACATGGACTGGACCGGCATGACCGATTTCACGCCGGAGCAATTCAACGAAATCATGGTCATAGACCGCGAACTGTGGAAGCAGGAAATGCTAGGGCACGAAGAGCTCTTTGAAAAGCTCTACGACAAGATCCCTAAAGAGTTCCTCTTCATGAAAGAGCTGCTGCTGTCGGCGCTGTGGCGCTCCCCAGAGAAGTGGGGTATGATCGCAGAGCGCGACGAAGACTGATATCGTTCATGGTTTGAACATCCATCGAGAACCCCAGGCAACCCCTGGGGTTCTTCGTTTCTGACATGATGATCACTTTTTAGTATCTTGTACGCTTTGTGAAGGTATTTCCTTTTAACTTTCACATCGTGACGGCGATCGGCAGACACTACCACTGATTTGAAACCCAATATGTTAGCAAGCGGAGCGGCCAAAATACTCGTTACTGGATCTGCCGGATTCATAGGCTCTCATGTTGCGTACGCCCTGCTGCAACAGGGTGCGCTGGTGGTCGGGATCGACAATCTGAACGAATACTACGATGTTGGATTAAAAAAGGCGCGACTTACTCGTCTGGAAGACTTTTCCACCTATGAGCATTTCACGGCCGATCTCTCCAACTTGGAACAGGTGATGGCCATCTACGCTGCTGTCAAGCCGGATGCCGTGATCCACATGGCTGCACAACCAGGCGTGAGGTATGCAGCCGAGAATCCTCAATCGTACATCAGCAGCAACATCATCGGCTTTTTCAATTTGCTTGAGGCTGTTCGGCACCATGGTACGAACCATTTTCTTTTCGCTTCAAGCAGCTCGGTGTATGGCAACAACACGAACCTTCCGTACGCGGAGGACGATAACACCGACGAGCCTCTGAATCTGTATGCCGCGACCAAAAAAGCCGACGAGGCGATGGCCTACAGCTATGCGCACATGTACGGCATCCCAACCACCGCACTGCGATTTTTTACGGTGTACGGCCCTTGGGGACGCCCCGACATGACCCCGTACAGCTTCACGAAGGCCATCTTGGAAGATTCGCCCATCAAGCTGTTCAACAACGGCAAGTACAAGCGCAGCTTCACCTATGTCGACGACATCGTCGAGTGGGTGCTCCGTCTCATCGACAAAGCACCCAGCGTTGCCCAAAAACACCTGCAGAACGGCAACGGAAATGGGCACCACGCCCATTCGGCCACCCCATACCAGCTGTTCAATTTGGGCCACGATGACTCCATCGACATGATGTCGTTTACGCATCTCCTTGAAAGGAAGCTGAACAAAGCCGCCAAGGTCGAACTGCTTCCTCCTCAGATTGGCGAAATCCTTGAGACCAGGGCCGACATCAGCCAGCTTGTGGCACTTACGGGCTATGTACCGAAGACGACCATCGAGGATGGCCTCGACCGCATGGTGGACTGGTACTTGAGTCACGTTCACGTCGACCAAAACGTCACTTGATTTTAGGGAGAGTCGAAGACGAATGAAAAAAATCTCGAGCCCGATACTTCCTATCATCCGTTTTGTTGTAAAGTATCCTGTTCTCGTCCTGATCATTGCCCTGGCGACAACTGCTGCAGGATTGTATTTGGCATCCAAACTGGAGATCGACTCCGATTACTCCAAACTGATCCCTGAATACTACGACAGCGTCCAGGCCCTTGAGCGGGTACGCGAGCGGGTCGGCGGTGAAGGCAGCGACGTGGCCGTCGGGATCATCAGCCCATCCTTCGAGGCGTCAAAAGCGTTTGCCGACGCCCTCATTCCGCGCGCGATGCAGATGACCCGTCGAAATGAGACCACTCCCTATCTGGGAAGTGTGGAATACGAGCGCGAGACCGAGTTCCTCAAGAATAACGCCCTCTTTTTTGCCACAAACGACGAGCTTACGACGCTGAAACGCTACCTCGAAGACGAGATCGAGAATCAGTCGCTCGAGGCGAACCCCTTCTTTTTCGACCTTGGCCTCGATGAGGAAGAGGAGGTGGCCGACAGCCTCCACGACGCCGACATCGAGGAGTTCACCGAGCTGTACGACTGGCTTGTGGGCAAGGAGTACCCCACCCATCCCGACGGCACATCGATGACATTGCGGTTCTTCCCGTCGGGATCGCAGACCAACATCCGGTACATCCGTGACCTATATGGCGACATGGAGGCCCTCATCGCCGAAGTCGATCCAAAGAGCTTCCACCCCGACATGGAAATCGTGCTGGCGGGCAGGCTTTTGCATCGGGTTGTGCAAGTGGAGGCCATCCGCAATGACGTGGCAAAGACTTTCGGGCTGGGTGCGGGAGCCGTGCTTACCCTTGTGCTGCTCTATTTCATGTACAAGTCGTATACCGCACAGGTCGGCAGACATTTCAATGCCAGACAGCTGTTGATCGAAATCGCACGTCTTCCGGTGCTCGCCATCATCATCGGCCTGCCGCTGGTGATGTTCCTGGGTTGGACCTTCGGAACAGCCTACCTTTGGGTTGGAAACCTCAACCTGATGACATCCACACTGGCATTGTTGCTGTTCGGTTTGGGGATTGATTTTGGGGTTCACTTTTACGGCCGCTACGCAGAGGAGCGCAGCAAGCACGACAACTATACCGACGCCATGATCGTCACCTTCATGAGCACCGGCAAGGCCGCCATGATCGGCGCCGCCACTACGGCGACGTCCTTTTTCATGCTCACGATCGCCGACTTCCGTGGATTCAGCGAATTCGGATTCATCGCAGGCACCGGCATCGTGTATGCCGTGATCGCCATGATCATGGTACAACCGGCCATATTGGTCATCCTCGAGCGGGTGGGATTGCTCAATTTGCAATCGGTGCACAAATTCAAGGATGAATCTGTCATTTCTGGAAAGCGGTTCCCCTTTGCCCGCACCATCGTTGCCGTGAGTGCCGTTTTGTTCGTGGTGAGCCTGGTCACGCTTCCGTACACACAATTCGAGTACAACTTCAATAATCTCGACCCGAAGTACCCAGAGTATGCCGCCAAGAAGGCCATCGTTGATGGGGCTTCAAGCAGCCGGCTTGGCAGCAACCCCGCCTATGTGGTCGCCGACTCGCAGGAAGAAGCCGTCGAGATCGCCGAGGTGCTCCGCAATCGGGTCGCGTCCGACACCACCATTGTAACCGTGAAGGACATCATCACCCTGCAGGACCGCTTCCCGCTCACAGATTCCACCGTCAACGACCGCCTGGATCGGATCGCCGAGATCCGGGATCTGTTGGGCAACGCCTTCCTGAGCGCCGACAGCTCCGATAACATGCTCAAGCTGAGGGCGGCGGCCCAGACGACCCAGCCCATCCATTTGGACGACGTACCCGACTACCTCCGCAACCTGTTCACCGACCGCACCGGGCAGGTCGGCACGTTTGTGATCATTTACCCGCAAGGCAGCCTATCTGACGGCCGTTATTCGATGCAGTTCGCCCGCGACATCGCCAACATCCAACTGGCAGACGGCAGGGTGCAGCACGCGGGATCCACTTCGCTGGTGGCCGCCGACATGCTTCGGCTGATGATCGAGGAGTCCCCGCTAATGGTCACCCTGGTGTTCTTGTTCGTGATCGGCATCATGCTCTATTATTTCCGTAGCTGGAAGTGGGCATTGCTCGCGTTGACACCGCTTCTCGCAGGCATCACATTGATGATCACCATCATGACGCTCATCGGCCATAAACTGAATTTCTTCAACCTCGTGGTGCTTCCTTCCATGGTGGGCATCGGCAACGACGACGGCATCCACCTGACCCACCGCTACGAGGAGCTCGGCAAGGGCTCCATTGTCGAAGTGATGCGCACAACCGGCGAGCAATGCTTCATTACATCGCTCACCACCATGATCGGCTTCCTCGGACTGCTGTTCAGCTTCCACCCCGGGCTGCGGTCGATCGGCGAGCTGGCCCTCATCGGCATGGTCACACTGCTGTACACGGCTTTTTTGCTGCTTCCCGCACTGAAACAAGTGCTCGAGGACTACGACAAGCTCTGATTCTTCAGCTTTTTGTGAATTTTCATAAATAATGTACAGCTCCAATGGTTGCTGTTTGGGGCTAAGTCGTTGTTTTTATTGCGTTTTTAATCTATAATGTGAATTGGACTATGTATATGTCCAGTCAGAACCTTCTATTTAACTTAATGTGTAAACCCATGTCAGACGTGTTTAAACTCAACCTTGTGAGGGTTGACCGTGTCGTTAAGAATTCAGCAGCCAGCATGTTCAAGAGCATTCTCCCTGCAGTGATCCTTGTGTTGGCATTTGCCACCCAAGGTGCGTTTGCACAATGGGAGAACCTGCCCGGCAAGGCAAAGGAAATTGCCGCTGCTGGCGATTCCATCTTTTCGGTGTGGACCATCGGCGAATCGAACGCCGTCTTTAAATGGAACGAGCAAGCTTTTTCGTGGGAAAACTACGGTGGCAAGGCCGACCGTATCGCTGTGACTTCCGACGGCACCCCATGGGTCATCAACGACCAGGCGATCTATCGCTTGAGAGGCCGCACTTGGCAGGCGATGCCTGGAAAGGCCATCACGATTGGAGCCGGCGGCGGTGAGGTTTGGGCCATTGGCACCAGCAACGCCGTTTTCCGCTGGGATGAGCGCGCCTTTGCCTGGGAAAACTACGGTGGCAAGGCGACAGCGATCGCAGTTGACTCCGACGGTATTCCCTGGGTCGTGAACGAGGAGAAAGTGTACCGCCTGCGTGGACGCACATGGCAAGCCATGCCAGGTAAGGCACTCGACATCGCTGCAGGCGGTGGAACCGTATGGTGCATCGGCGACAGCGAGGCGGTGTTCCAGTGGGACGAGAACGCCTTCGCATGGATCAACCGCGCCGGCAAGGCCAGCCGCATCACCGTTTCGGGCGACGGCACCCCCTACGTAATTCAGTCTGGCGGCGGTGGCACCCTGATTTACCGCCTCCGTGGACGCGGCGGAATGTAATTCAGCCCCAACACGATTTAAAGCACCGGATCATAGCGCGATCCGGTGCTTTTTTTTGTCCAAGTGTCGTCGATTTCTCCATGCCTAATCTGAGCCGCATACGCACGAAATACGGATGGGTGCGATCGGTCGCCAACTGCATCCAGGCGGGCGCCTTATCGCGCCAGTTCCTGATGCTCAACGGAGTTGCGAATCTGGTCACCGATCCGGTGGGACTCCGCTTGCCCTACCGTGTGCCCATCGTCTTGAACGGCAAGCGATATTATTGGCCGTTCCGAAGCATCCTCGACTATGGATTAGCCTTCGAGCTTTGGGTGAATCCATCGTATGCCATCGATCATCCCAGACCTGACGATCTGATGCATATCGTCGACATCGGAACCAACAACGGGATGTCGGCGCTCTACTTCAGATCCCGATTTCCAAACGCCGCCATCCACTGCGTGGAACCCAACGCAACCTGCGCGGCTCAGATTGGCAGAATGTCTGATGTCATCCAAAATGTGTGGATACACCAAAAGGTGGTGGCCGACTGCGATGAGACCAAAGAATTCTTCATCGACCCCACAAGCAGCGTTTCCTCTTCAGTGCTTCGGCGTCATCGCAGGCAGCAATCCCATCACATCCCATCCGTCCGATTAGACACACTGCTCGACGGATTAAAAGGCGGACACGTCGACCTCCTCAAATTCGACATCGAAGGTTCGGAAAGCCTGGTTTTTGGAAACGGCGTCGATTTCAGCCGCATCAAATCCATTGTCGGCGAATTGCATTACGATCTGTGCAATGCCGGTGCCATCAAGGCCCAGTTTGTCGAGAACTACGAATTTGTGTATGAAATCGATCTGGCCGAAAACCGGAGTCTCGTGCTGGCGACCAACGACCCTGAAGTGCGTTTCATTTCAGGAGCTTGAGCAAGGCCTCGACGGCAGCCCTCGACGACTCCTTGCCGTAGTGCTCAAGAGCATGCGTGCGTGCGTTTACGCCCATTTCACGCAGCCGTCCGGGATCGTCGAACAACGACAGTATGGTTTCCCTGAAGTCGCTGCGCCTAAGGCGCAGACCGACGTGGTCGGGAACGACGTCGGCACCCACATGGTCGTCGAAACAGAGCACAGGTAGCCCACAAGCGGCTGCCTCCACGATCGCACGTGGGAAATAGTCGCGCTTGCTCGGGTAGAAGAAAGCCTTCGATGTGTTCAGATACGATGCAACATCGGTGTTCGGCACCGATCCGTACCATTTCACATGGGGCCATTTCGACTTGTCTTCATCAAAGAGTGGTCCCCCGCCGATAAACGCAACCCTCAGCTGATGCGACAAAGAAAACATGTCGTCATAGTTTTTGTAATACGATATCAACCGCCCAGCCGATATGAGGTCGTTCACTTTCTCAATTTCGGGCATTGGACGAAAACGCTCGGTATCGACCGACTTCGGAAGCCTTATCAGGTGCGCCTTACTGCACTTTCTGCCCGAGATTGTCCAGTAGGGAGCCACGATCTCAGGAATCTGCACCTCCGACTCATAAAAGATGGTGTGTGCCAAATGGAAGTAAGGCGATGTGCACTTGCCGCCGATCACGAATGCGAAGGGTCTGCCCTCCGGCTTGATGTGGGTGTCGATCAAGTGCACGCCCGCTCCACCGTCCACACCCTTGATGATGTAGTAATCGGCAGGATGCTGTTTCGCATAAGCCAACAGACCGCTGCTCCAATGATGTTTCGATTTCGTCGGTGTATGATCAGCCCTGAACAGCCGAATAGTCACCGACACACCCTCCTTCCACGGGTACGTCACGACGCGGTCGTGGTCCGACACACCCCAGATCTCAACATCGTGGCCTAACTCCGCGGTGATGGCCGGCATCCACTTGTCGCGGTTCTCCAATGCAATCCACCCATCGGCCGATATCAAGTCGTGATAGATGGGGTACGATTGGAGGTAGACGATGGTCATTGGACATTGGACATTGGACATCGAGCATTGAGCATCGAGTAGCGAATATCGAGCCGACAAGTTAACCATTCTTGTTAATTGGACATTGGTCATCGAACAATTTTTCCCGATCACCGATCACTGTTCATTGTCCATTGTTCATTGTTCATTGTTCATTGTTCATTGTTCATTGTTCACTGTTCACTGTTCACTGTTCACTGTTCACTGTTCACTGTTCACAGTTTAAAATAAATCACCAATCGCTTACGTAGTAT
>CAYZWQ010000122.1:0-9159 GCA_964481355.1 uncultured Chitinophagales bacterium | reverse complement strand
TCAAAAAATGACCGTATGGTACCGATATCAGTCCAATAGCCATCATACAAATAGCTGGCTACGGTATAATTCGACTGAATGGCATAAGGGATGATCTCCTTGCCAAAATCCTTCGCCGTCTCATTGGCAGAGAACAGGTCGTACATCGCCTTCTTGCTGAAGACGTATATACCCATGGAAGCAAGATAATTCCTGCCCTGCTTCTCCAACTCCGCACCGACGTTGCTCACCCAATTCTCCAACTGGTCGGTCGAGGGTTTTTCGACGAAACTTTCAATCAACCCGTCCTGACCGACTTTCATGATGCCGAACCCAGTCGCATCGGATGCATTTACTGGAATTGTGGCAATGGAGACATCCGCCCCCTTTGAGAAGTGTTGCTCGAGCATGTGGGCAAAGTCCATCTGGTACAGTTGGTCGCCCGACAGTATGAGCACATGCTCGAAGTTATGGTTTTCAAGGTGATGGAACGACTGCCGCACAGCGTCCGCTGTACCCTGAAACCAATTTGTGCTGGCAGGGGTTTGCTCTGCAGCAAGGATGTCGACGAAGGCATCACCGAACGCATCGAAGTGGTAGGTATTCTTGATGTGCCTGTTCAACGATGCCGAATTGAACTGCGTGAGGACAAAAATCCGTTTGACATTCGAGTTTAAGCAGCTTGCGATCGGAATGTCGACAAGCCTATACTTGCCGGCAATAGGGACGGCCGGCTTTGAACGGCTCTTTGTCAACGGATACAGCCTGCTACCTTGTCCACCACCCAAAATTACAGCTAATACAGATCGTGTCATGATGATAGTTCTTTATTTCGTCAGTGAATCATATAAGTTAATGTAGGAACCGGCCGATCGATCCCAGCTGAAATCTAACGACATCCCAAGCTCCTGTAAAGATCGATATGTCGATTTATTGTTAAAAAGGTCAACTGCCCGCAAGAGTGCCCCGTAGGCGTCGTCAAGGTTGAAATGGTCAAACCTGATTCCATACCCCCCCTGCTCTCCGATGTCTTTCACGGTGTCTGCAAGCCCACCGGTTGTCCTGACGATAGGCAATGTACCGTATCGGAGAGCATACATCTGATTGAGCCCACAAGGCTCGACCCTCGATGGCATGAACAAAAAGTCGGATCCTGAATAGACGAGGTGCGACAATGCCTCATTGTATTCCAATGAGCAGTCGAAGAAACCAGGATATTGTTCCCTAAGTTGGAGGAACTGCCTCTCAAGCGAATGGTCGCCGGTTCCGAGAACCAAAAAATTGGCTCTTTTCCCAGATTGAAGGAAACCGGCCACTAAGCTGGGGATGATGTCGGCTCCCTTTTCACTTACAAGCCTTCCTATGAACGATATGATCGGCAGGTCTTTCTGAAGGTGGAAGCGCTTGAGCAACACTTCACGGTTTCCCTGCTTTCCGGCATGAAGTTCACCAGAGCCATAATTGTATGGCAACATTGGGTCCGTAGCCGGATCCCACACCGATGTGTCTATCCCATTGAGAATGCCGTGACCCTTCGACATCTCGGAGGCGAAGAGTGGCTCAAGTCCGTTACTGTTCCAAGTCAGTTCCTTCAGGTAGTGGTAAGACACCGTCGTGAAAGTCCACGAGCATTTGACGGCTGCCGCCATGCTGTTCAATCGGTCGTTCCAGTCGAGCATGCCTGTGCGCTCCCATCGGAACGATGGAAGAAGGCGAGCCCGCTCCCATCCGTATGACCCCTGGTACATGCCGTTGTGAATCGTGAAGACCGACGGAATATGCTTCAAGGAATCATACACATCGCAGCTGGTCATCATAAATGGAACAAGACCGGAATGATGGTCGTGGCAATGGATGATGTCGGGAGCTTCTTCGAAGGACCGTATCCAATCGAGAGCTGCAATCTGAAAACTTACGTAACGTTCAAACTCATCCCAATACGGATAGCCAGAGACTGGGTCCATGTAGATGCCGGGCCGATCGAAGCGGCCGGGGATCTTCACCAAATATAGCGGGAATCCTAGCGCGTTGTTGACCTCGCGCTCAATTGAAAAGGCAAATGGCTGACTTCCCAGCCAAGCGGTGCCCTCGTGCACCGTATCGTAACGATGCTGTCTCACCCAGGCATTGTCATACATGGGCATCACCACAGAAGCGTCTACTCCTGCGCTGCGCTGATATTTAGGCAACGACCCCACTACGTCGCCGAGTCCGCCTGCCTTGGCCACTGGATAACACTCTGCGCTTAGATGTACGACTTTCATTCGCCTTATTTTAAAAATCTGGATGAAAAATTACCAAATCGCTAACCGGTAACTTTTTCGGCAGTAATCCGTTAACCGAACTCGTATCCTTAGAGTGAAAATAAACCATCCTTCAGACTTAACCAATTATACCTATGTCCTTGCTTGAGGTAAAGCAGGTTTCAAAATACTACGGCACGTTCAAGGCCGTGGACGATGTGTCCTTCAAGGTTGAAAAGGGTCGGATCTTTGGTCTTTTGGGACCCAATGGCGCCGGAAAAACTTCCATGATCCGAATGATCAACCACATCACGGTGCCCGACAATGGATCCATAACGTTCGACGGCCGCGCAGTGGACGAATCGACTCAACAGCGCATCGGATACCTTCCAGAGGAACGCGGCCTCTATAAGAAAATGAAGGTAGGCGAACAACTCATGTATCTGATCAGACTTCGTGGCTTGAGCAAGGAAGACGCTCGCTCATCGATCAAATACTGGCTCGAGCGATTCGAGGCGGACACTTGGATCGGCAAAGAAGTCGGGGATCTGTCGAAGGGGATGCAGCAAAAGATCCAATTCATAGCAGCCATAGCGCACGATCCCGACCTGTACATCTTCGATGAGCCGTTCTCCGGACTGGACCCCATCAACAGTGAAACGCTCAAACGGGTGATCATCGAACTCCGCGACAAAGGCAAGACAATTCTGTTTGCAACACACCGCATGGAGCAGGTGGAACAGATGTGCGACGACATATGCCTGTTCAACAAGGGAAAGTCGATTTTGAGCGGCGACCTGCGTCAAATAAAGCAGAAAATGGGCAGGAACACCATCAATCTGGAATTTCACGGCGACGGGTCTTTCCTCGACGAGCTAACCAATGTCAGAATCAACAACCGGTCGACCAACTTCGCCGAAATCCGGCTACTGGGGAACACCGATCCCCAGGAAATCCTTCGTAAAGCCATGGCTGACTCGCATGTGATGAAATTCGAGCTGGTACAGCCGGCACTGAACGAAATTTTTATCGAAACAGTGGGAAGCGACAATCTCAAGGACATCAAATCAATTCTATGAACACATCGAAACTAGGGCTCATCATTCAGCGCGAGTACCTTTCAAGGGTAAAAGGCAAGGGATTCATCATTTCGACACTGCTCGCACCTGTATTCTTGCTCGCGATATTCCTCGTGCCTCTGCTGGTCAGCAATTTTGAAAGCTCGTCGAGTGAATCGCGCTACGTACTCGTGGATGAGACGGGATCTGTGGCCAACAGGATGGTGCAGCTCAATCCGGACCGATATAAAATCCGGACAGACGCTCAAGTGGACGAACTCCGCGAAGAAACACTACGTGGCGATATCAGTGGATATATTCTCCTCCCCAGCGGACTCCTTGACGGCACACGTAATGCAGAGCTGTTCAACACGGGCTCGGGCGGAATAACGCTCGTGGGCGAAATACGCGACAACATGCGAACTGCGGTCCGTGAGGAGCTTTTGGCAAGGACTCCGGTCACCGACGAGGTGAAGGCCATTTTTGACCTGAGGCCTGGCATCGATTCCAGGCGCATATCAACCGAAGGTGATTCAGAAGTAGATGAAGGTATCACCTTCATCATCGCCTATATCATGGGATTCGCCATCTATATGGCCATGTTCTCATACGGGGCACTGATCATGCAGGGCGTGATGGAGGAAAAAACGAACCGCATCATGGAGATCATCGTTTCGTCGGCTCGTCCCATGGAGCTCCTGCTCGGCAAAGTTGTGGGTATTGTGGCACTTGGACTCACCCAAATTACAATTTGGTTCATTGCATTTACGGGCATCAGCGCCATCGTCGGCCCTATCGCCCTTTTGATGGGTCAAGGAAGCCCCGAAGCGGCAAGCTTAGTGGGAGCTGACGCTGCGAGTCCAGCCGCCGATTTCTCGGTGCCTGAAATATCCATCAGCATTTGGATATTCTTTGCCGTCTTCTATGTTTTGGGCTTCCTGATTTACGGAGGAGTATTTGCCGCCGTCGGTGCAGCTGCCGATTCACCCCAAGATACCCAGCAACTTGCGCTGCCAATCTACATCCCAATCCTGATACCCATTTTCTTGATGATGCCGGTGATCACGGATCCCCACTCCAATTTGGCTGTCATATCTTCATTGATCCCGTTTTTCTCACCAATCCTGATGATGGGCAGAATCGCTGTAACCGACGTTCCCCTCTGGCAAAGTCTGGGCTCGATCGTACTCATGATCGGCACCTTCCTGGCATTGATGTGGATGAGCGGAAAAATCTACAGGGTCGGTGTGCTCATGTACGGCAAGAAGGTGAGTCTCGCCGAAGTGATGCGCTGGCTGCGCTACTGAAATCAGTTCATGCAGAACGGCTTGGAGAAGGCAGCCTCGAGTTGGATGCTTTCTTCATGCCGTATTTTTTTTAGGGCGGCATCCGATGTGTACTCGTGCAACAGGAGGCAGGTGATACCGTGAATGCTGAAGCCAGCCTTAAGACATTGCCCCACAAGCTCATTAAACCGCCGAATATCCTCGTTTCCGGTCAACACCTCAACCCATTTGTCGACGATGGCTTCCTGCTCAGCTTTTGGGGGTAATGTTACGATTAAATTCATGACCTAAAGTCTGCTTTTTCGATCAATTTGTCAACGTTGAAACATGAGTATTCGTGCTCTGACTCTAGAATCTGCTTCTTTGGCACTGCGGTCCTGAAGAAGGATCCTTGCCTGTTCCTGATCTAGCTTTCCGACCAAATCGAGCGCCATCATTCGTATGCGAGGATCCTGATCAGAAGCCAACCTTGGCAGACGTACGGACCATCGTTGTGAAATGGTGTCATGATTTTCGAGGAGGCTCAGGGCATCCCGTCGAACGGAATATGGGTACTCCCTTCCGATCAAGACCTCGGCCATGTCAATTCCGGCGTCGATGCTGCCCTCCTCAAAAAAGGAACGGAGAAGAATCGACAGAATCTCTTTTCCATCCGCTTTTTTCGATTCAGTCTGTACGAATGCGTCAAAGGCCTCCGGATCCATCGTTTTTGAGGCCAACTTGGCTATCAGCCGCCGCTCCTCGGACGTTGTCAGAGGCCTTGAGTACATCGACAACAGGTAATCGGCCCCAACAATGGGTTCCACTTGCCGGTCGATCAGCTCGAGCGCATCTACCCTGACTTCAGTTTCGGATGATTCAAGCAACGCCATCATTCTGGCCTCGTTCATTTCGGCTGCCCCGTTTTCAATCATGCCCAGCATCAGGTAGGCCTTCACAGACAGATCAAGCTCATTTCGCTCCAAATCCCGAATAAGAAGACCGAAATCCGGATCACTGGCAAAGGCGCCTAGAGCACGTGCTGCATCATATTTGTCAGATTTATCGGTCGTATTCCGAAACTGATGCAGCCAGTACCCCAATGGTTTACTAACCTGGATGTCAATCCCATCGGCAAGGGTTGGAAGAACATTCAGCAAACCGGATCCGACTTCTAAACGGACATCGCCACCCGACTCACTGAACCGGACTGTTTGGGAAACTGTCTCGTTGAGATACACTTCCCGTAGGGTCATGATGTACTCACGCCGCTCGGGAGTCCCATATGGATCGATGATCAGACTGACGATTTCCGGGTTTTCTGTGCGGTCAAAACGCAGAATGAAACCGGATTGTGCAGAAGTGGCCGCATTTTCCGGCTTATACCTCGTGAATGGGGGTATTTCGGGCAGTGGACGGAACATCCAGTCGGTTGCGAAACGAATTTCATCAAGATCATTTCTCCAGACCAAACCGGGTATGTAACGACCCGCATAGTCCAAATCCTGCACGGGATACTGCGTACGGTCCATGTTTGCACTGGCATGAACCAGACTGCTGGAAAGGTCTGTTGGCATGTGATAACCTGTCAACAGCGCGACGGATGGATCGATCGAGGTCGGAGTATCCAAGCGGGCCAACTGGAGTGTGTAGGCCGTCAATGCATATGCGACATCGGGCTCCATGGTTTGAAGCGCTTGACGAAGCCATTGCGATGCAACAGCAATTCTGACCTGGTTTTCGAGGCCACCCAAATCATCAAACAGCACCGCAAAGCCGGCTGCGTCACCCCATGTTTCACCGTATGAAGACGGTGCGACCAAGAAATTCATCCCCTCGAATGGAAACGGGCTTCTGATCTGCGCGGACACGCGATGTATTTCGGCGGCAGCCAATGCAAGCAGCGCCTTGCCGCCATCGGTTAATCTTGTGTTGTCGCCCACGTACATTCGCACCGGAATCGATCCTACCCTGACTTCAGACGACTGCATCATTCCGAAGGCCAACCGCAGGCTCGACGACGTGATGGGGGTTCGGCTTCTGAAAACGGTCCTGGCCTCGTTTACGTTTAAAACCGTTCTACTTACATATCCGCCATTTGCGACCACTTGGATGATGGACGGATGTGTTACTGTGACATCGGTACGAAATCGGACTCTCGGATGTTCAATGATGGGGAGCAGGCCGGGTACGACACCATGAAGCCCCGATGTCCATACCAATGCGCTGGGATCCATGAAAAAGCCATAAGTCGGATATGCTCTGTAGGCGATGGATACTTTGATGTCGGCCCCCCGCCCAACCGGTTCGCGCAGGGTAAACCGAATAGAGTCGGACGTCAGAACAAACGGCAGCTCTTCACCACCCTGCGACACGGATTCAACGATCAAATCTCGCTGCGCCAAGGCTATGGCCTGAACATTGTCTCGGTTTGATCGCAGCTGATAGGATGCCGTCGATGTGAATCCGTCCAACGTAGGTTCCACCGTCACATTCCACTCTATGGCGGCTATCTGGACTGGAAATGCGGGAAAACGATCTTGGTTTTGAGCGTGCAAGTGCACGCTGAAAAGAAACGGCAACAGCAGAGTAAGTAGGATCGTCCTCATAGTGATTCAAGTATCGTTAATAACTGGCCCTTAAGCCCTGGCCCTGTCGATATCCCATGGCCGGCATATATGTCTACGTCGCCGTGCCGAGTCATGAACACCCCCCCCGCCTCACTTAACACGGTGCTCAAAGGCGCCGCGTCCCAGATATTCAGCACAGGATCAAGCATGACGTCGGCTCGACCGGTAGCCACCATCAGGTGACCGTAGGCATCGCCCCATGTACGATGGGTATAGCAAGCCTTCATCAGTGCTTCGTGTGCACGTCCAAAACCATACTTTTCTACATTACGCACATCTGTGGTCAACAAGGTGGCATTCGATAGTGAGTTGCACGATCTTACCCTAACGGTCGTGCCGTTCATTCTGGTACCCATCAAACGGGCCGAATCCACCATTTCGTTCATCGCCGGAGCATAGATTAAACCTACTTCCGGCTTACCGTCGACGAGAATACCCACAAGGGTTGTATAGAGCGGTATTCCGTGAATGAAGGACATTGTACCGTCTATCGGATCCAAGATCCACTGAACGCTTGATTCAGGGTTGTGAACCCCATACTCTTCACCAACGATACCATGATCTGGATAGGCATCCATGATTAGCCTGCGGAGGATCTCCTCCGCTTCTCGGTCTGCCTTTGTGACAGGCGAATCGTCGCCCTTTAATTCAACCTCGACGTTCTTCCGAAAATACTTCAATGTATGATCGCCCGCCACTCTTGTGAAACGAAGAGCCTGTTCTAGCAGTTCTTCTTTGTTTAAATTCATGCTTCGGTTTGTTGTTCCGGTTCTCTATTTTTCGGCCCTCGGAAAAGATCCTTTAAAATAACCAATCCATGACTGAATCGCAGATAGCATCTAGAGTAGCTGCCCAATTAAATTTGACACCCGCACAAGTCAGGACAGTTGCGGGCTTCTTGGATGAAGGCGCCACCATCCCCTTCCTGGCACGTTATCGGCGCGAAGCTACCGGCGATTTGGATGAAGTCCAACTACGGGCTGTACGCGATACCCTTACGTTGCGCCGTGCCCTCGAAGAACGGAGACAGACCGTCCTTACAAGCATCACGGAGCAAGGCAAGATGACTGCCGAACTCGAAGCACTCATTCTTGCAGCCGATGACTTGGCCACACTCGAAGATCTGTACCTTCCCTACAAACCAAAAAGGAAGACCAGGGCCTCAGTGGCTCGGGAGAAGGGTTTGGAGCCGCTTGCATTGATGATGTGGGAGCAAAATACCACGTCGGGAAGCCCGGAATCGCACGCACAGGCTTTCATATCAGACGAGCTTGGCGTTGCCACCGTGCAGGATGCCTTGAACGGCGCATGCGACATCTGCGCTGAATGGGTCTCCGAAATTGCCGATCTCCGTGCCGATTTGCGCGACTATTTCAAAAAGTATGCCACCATCAGCAGCAAAAAGAAAGGCGCTGTCGAGGGCCGTACCGCATTCGAGACCTACTATGAATTCAGCTCGTCGGTACACAACCTGAAGCCCTATCAGGTGCTTGCGCTCAACCGCGGCGAAAAGGAGAACGTATTGTCCATTTCGGTGGACGTCGTCGAAGACGAGGCACTTGGCACCATCGACAGCCACGTTATCGATAACGATGACCACATTTTCCACGATCTCTTGGTCCAAGCCATCGACGACAGCTACAAGCGCCTGCTTCAGCCTGCCATGGAGCGAGAGCTGCGGAATCACTTGACAGCGGAGGCCGACGTTCACGCCATCAGCATATTCGCGCAGAACGTCCGTAACCTGCTCATGCAGTCACCGTTGAAGTCAAAGACGGTGCTTGGTATCGATCCCGGCTTTCGCACAGGATGCAAAGTGGCCGTTATCGACCCGTTCGGCACCTATTTGGACGGCAGCACCATCTACCCCACTGAACCGTACAAAAGGGTCACTGAGGCAGAGTCCATCATTGATGACCTCATACGCCGTCACAAGGTCGAAATCATCGCCATCGGCAACGGAACCGCCAGCCGAGAAACGGAG
>CAYZWQ010000121.1:0-9269 GCA_964481355.1 uncultured Chitinophagales bacterium | reverse complement strand
CCCAGCAGCATGTATCGGAGCAGCAGTACGTCATCAACCCGCATGGCGCAACGAGCACTGCCCAAGCTCTTGTTCTTGTTCTTGCTCTTGCTCTTGCTCTTGCTCTTGCTCTTCTTCTTGCCTGCCTGCTCCCCATCCGAAGACCAGCTCCAGTTTGAGCAGCAGGCGTTCTCGGTGCCAAGCGGATTCACGCAGACAAATGATCGCGGCATCGTGCAGCGCGAGGATCCCGACGACTGGCGCATCGCCCCGATGTTCACCCGGCTTGTGACCGTCAACCCGATCTACCCGAATCCAACCAGCGGCAACGACCTGCGTCTGCAGGTGTATGTCGAGCGCACCGAAGGGTTGTTCGGGCTCGAAATCGTACGGGTCGATCCACGGGGATTCCCGCTTCGGTACATACCACTTTACCGTAACACGGCATCACCCCTGCCACCGGGTCTATTGAACGTCAATATTCCGTTCCAAGTGATGTTCCCCCAGTACCCGTCGCTCGATGAAAGAGGGCTGCATCGAATTTTGTTGCTCGACAATCGCCAAAATGTGGTCAGTTACGGCGATATTATGCTTGAATGACGTATCGCCTGAACAAAGACTGCCGAAAAGTTGCTCGGTACGAAATATGGGACTATTTTTAGCCAGGTATCCATGAGAAAGATAACCGCATCCGAACGACTCATTTTAGACAAGGTCCTATTCGCCGAGTCCTTTTTCACGCTGCTTGAGGAAACCAACCTGCAGCGTGGGGCTTTGCGTGACGACTTGATGAGCTTGCTCAATGCGGGTTTACTAGAGGCCTACGACATGGACAAGTCGGGCCATCGAAAAACACGGTTCTGCGATACCGACAACCTGGAACAGTACGCCTACCGTGCCACGCGCACGGGGTTGAACGCCCTGAACGCATAACCATGAAACTGGAAGCCGACATCAACGGCACATCCATACCGGTCAGCATTGACGCCGAAAACGGCGTCTTCTCACTTCCTGCTGGAGATGGCGCATTCGATTTGCAGGCCATGTCCGATGGACGGTATTTGCTGCGTGTCGGTGAGAGGCTGTTGCGCATCGACGGCGTGAATGTGCAGGGCTCAACCGTTGAATTCAGCCTCAACGGGCAGTTCGTGTCGGCAACCGTGCACGACGATCAAGCTTTGATGCTGCGTTCGATGGGATTCAAGTCGGCATCAGACCACGCACAAGGCCAGCTTAAGGCCCCAATGCCCGGAAAAATCGTATCTGTTTCAGTTAACGTCGGCGACATGGTCGATCATGGCCAACCTGTCGTCATTCTCGAAGCCATGAAGATGGAAAACGAACTGAAAGCTCCCGTTGGCGGACGTGTCGGGAAAGTGACCGCCGTTGTGGGATCCTCGGTCGAAAAGAATGAACTCTTGATCGAGATCGAACCCATTGGATAAGTTTGTAATCGTTGGCGGGACCCCTCTTCGCGGGGAAATACCGATTAGTGGATCGAAGAACGGCGCACTTCCTCTGATGGCGGCTGCCCTCTTGGCCGATTCTCCAACTACGATAAACAATATTCCGAGGCTCAACGACATCTACACCTTTGCCAATGTGATCAGGGGAACGGGAACGACGGTAGATTTCGACGAGGCTGCCGGGGTGATGACCATCGACCCAAGCTCGCTCACTACGGCCGAGGCACCCTACGACTTGGTCAGAAAGATGAGGGCATCCTTCTACATGTTGGGGGCGCTCGTCGGAAGGGTCGGTCATGCTAAGGTCTCGCTTCCAGGCGGTTGTGCATGGGGCCCAAGGCCCGTTAATTTGCACATCGAGGGCCTGAAGGCGCTTGGGGTGGACGTAGAAATGGATGCCGGCTATGTTGTTGCAAACACCAAAGGCGGACAGATTGCCGGGGGCAACTTTCTGATGGAGCCCAGCAGTGTTGGAGCCACCGTAAACCTGGTTCTGGCAGCATCAAGGGCACGTGGTAAGAGCGTGATCCAAAATGCAGCCATCGAACCTGACGTGGTTGTACTGTGCAATGCGCTCGTAGCCATGGGAGCCCATATCGAGGGGATTGGCACACATGAGCTTACAATCCACGGGGTCGACAGGCTGCATGGTGCTACGCTTCACAACGCACCCGACCGGATCGAGACGGGCACATTCATGATCGCCGCCGCCATGCATCCCGAATCGGAGGTCGTCTTGACCGGCACCGATCCCGGCGACCTGGGCTATTTTACGGAGATGTTCGTGAAAACCGGCACTCAGGTGCATGTCGACGGTTCAAAAATCCACGTGAAGGCTCCGTCAGTCATCAAGCCGGTTTCCATCAAAACGCAGGTCTACCCCGGATTTCCGACGGATCTGCAAGCCCAGTGGGCCACCATGCTCACCTTTGCCGACGGTACGGCATCGGTGACCGACACGATCTATACCGACAGATTCAGCTATGTGCCCGAGCTTGTCCGACTCGGTGCAAACCTACACGTGGAGGGCAATCTGGTGATTGTAAACGGACCAACGGTCCTCAAGGGAGCCGCCGTCATGAGTACAGACCTGCGAGCAAGCGTAAGCCTTGTAATGGCTGCAATGGTTGCCAAAGGCACCACCGAAGTGCTCAGGGTGTACCACCTCGACCGCGGCTACGAAAACCTTGAGCTTAAATTAAACCGTGTCGGTGCAAACATTACACGCACCAAGGCCGAATGATGACCGATTTCCTCCGCAAAACCGGAACAACAAACATTTTATAACCCGACCTGACACTTCAGGATCGTATTACACCGACGTCGGATCCTTTCAGATCATTAAGCCAAACGGCGTCGCGCTCTTTTACATCACAATCAGGCGGGTCTGAACTTCAGACTCATGAAAAATCAAATCATAATCCACGCTTCGGGTAAGCAAACCCGCGTGGCGCTCATTGAAAACGGTGAATTAGCGCAGGTTTTCATCGATTCCGAGGAAAATCAGCGCACCGTTGGCGACATTTACCTTGCGGAGGTCCACAAGGTGATGGTCGGCATCAGGGCGGCGTTCATCCGGCTCAACACTGCGAAGGACGCCTTTTTGCACTTTTCCGACGTCGGAGACCACCTCGAGGACTACATCGTCATGCTCAATGGCGCCGAGTCCATCCCCAAATCCGTACGGAAGACACCCGAGCAGCGCGCAGAGGCCGAAAAGAACATGTCCGGCTTTGACAAACAGGATCGCGCCGGGCAGATCCTGCAATCGGGGCAAAAGCTCCTGGTTCAGATCGTGAAGGAACCGATCGGATCGAAGGGTCCGCGCATCTCGACCGACATCACCATTGCAGGCCGCTACCTGGTGCTTATCCCCCTCGGCAATTACATCGCCGTGTCGAAACGCATCCGAAGCTTCAAGGAACGCAAACGCCTCAGAAGCATCGTGCAGAGCATGTTGCCGGAAAACTACGGCGTCATTGTGCGCACCGTCGCCGAAGAGCAGGACGACGACGCGTTGCGCGAGGACTTGCGGGATGTACTCGACAAATGGGACGGCATTATCAGCAAATACAAGGATGCCCAACCCCCTGCCCTGCTGTACCGCGACCTCGACATGACCGACAGCCTAATCCGCGACCTCTTCGCAAAAGACTATGACCGGGTGCTGATCGACGATCCGAAAATGCATCGGTCCATCAAGAACTACGTCTCCAAGATAGCGCCAAAGATGGCGGCCAACATCCAGCTCTACAAGGGCTCGGAACACATCTTCGACGCGATGAAGATATCGTCCGACATCGACGCCATCTTCAGTCCGCGTGTGAAGATGCCAAGCGGCGGCTACCTCATCTTCGAGCAGACGGAGGCCATGTATGTGGTTGACGTGAACTCCGGCCGCTATGCCGCGAAACGCGACCAGGAGGAGAATTCGCTCAAGACGAACCTCGAGGCCGCCCGCGAAATCGCCAAGCAGCTGCGCCTTCGCGACATTGGCGGCATCATCATCGTCGATTTCATCGATCTGAAGGATGACGTGAACCGTAAGAAGGTCTACGACGAGTTGAAGAAGGAGTTTCGGAAAGACCGGGCAAAGACGAACCTGCTTCCCATGAGCGACTTCGGCCTGGTGCAAATCACGCGCCAACGCATACGTCCAAGTGTGGTCAACTCGGTGTCCAAAGTGTGCCCGATGTGCGGAGGAACCGGGGATGTCGTGTCGCAGAACACTCTTGTTAGCGACATCGAAGCATGGCTGAACAAGTTCAAGCACACCTACAAGTACCGCAACGTCGACCTGTACCTGAACCCCTATCTGCGCGCCTTCCTGAGCAAGGGCATGATCAGCCAGGTATGGCGCTGGATGTTCAAGTTTGGTCTGAGAATAAACGCCCTGACAGACGACACCCTTTCCATGAACGACTTCCGTTTCACCCTGCACGGCAGTGACGTCGACATCACCAGTGCACTGATTGCGGACGAGCCGATCGAGAAGGTGATCAAGGAGACGCAGGAGTACAATGCCACGTCGCGGCGTAACCGTCCTAACCTCGAAATCGAGGATCCCGACGAAGACGCAACCAAAAAGCAGGGACGTCAACAGGGACGCCCCGATGATGCCAGGGAGCAACGTGACAGTCGTGGAGGACGCGACAACCGAGGACCACGTGACCCACGGGAACGCAGAGACCATGGCGAAAGCCGTGACCAAAGGGGTCGCGACCAACGCGATCAGCGAGATCAACGCGACCAAAGAGATCAGCGCCAGCAGCGCGACGACCGCGACCAGCGTCCACAACAGCGCGACGACCGGGATCAGCGTCCACAGCAGCGCGACGACCGCGACCAGAGATCCCGTCGCGATGAACAAGGCCAGCGTGAATCGAGAGATCCGCGCGAACCAAAGGGAATACTCGGCCCCCCAATTGCTCCCCAGCAACCGAAGGATACCGGGATGGCAAAGTATTACAAAGATGACGCCAAGGCTGTTGAGGCTGAAGGCGATCAAGCTCGGCCAAAGCGTCCACCAAGACGCAGACCATCGCCCAAGAAGGAGCAATCCGACACGGGCAGTTCCGATCAACATTTAGCCGAGCCAACCGATGCCAGCAAGCCGGCTAACGGTCGAAGCAGGCGCGGTGGACGCGGTAGGGGAAGCAACAGCAAGAATGACGGCGCCAACAATGCACCCGAGGCAACATCCGAGAGCTGATTGCGTCATACTCTAATACTTTCGACGAAAATCTATGTTCAATTTAGAAGCAACGACCGTCCTGGCAGTGATCCACGACGGTAAGGCTGCCATTGGCGGCGACGGACAGGCCACACTCGGCAACACCGTCATGAAAAGCACGGTGCGCAAGGTGCGCAAGCTGCACAACAACACCATCATGGCCGGCTTTGCAGGGTCAACTGCCGATGCATTCACCTTGTTCGAACGATTCGAAGAAAAGCTCGGTCAGTTTAATGGCAATCTGCAGCGTGCAGCGGTGGAATTGGCAAAAGACTGGAGGGGCGACCGCTATCTGCGCCGCCTCGAAGCCATGCTCATCGTCATGAACAAGGAGCAGATCCTGCTCCTGTCGGGCCAAGGCGACGTCATCGAACCCGACGACGCCATCATGGCCATCGGAAGCGGCGGTTCCTTCGCTCTGTCGGCCGCACGCGCCCTTAAGAAGCACGCTCCAAACTTGAGCGCCCGCGAAATGGTGACCGAAGCACTTAACATTGCCGCCGACGTGTGCATCTACACCAATCACAATCTTACGATTCTCGAACTCGACAACTAATGAGCGTTAATCCGACCGTAAATCTCACGCCACGTCAAATCGTGTCCGAGCTGGACAAATACATCATCGGCCAGCAAGACGCCAAGAAATCGGTTGCCATCGCTTTGCGCAACCGCTGGCGCCGCCTCCGCTCCGACGGCGACATCCGCGAGGACATCATCCCAAACAACATCCTGCTCATAGGACCGACCGGCGTAGGCAAGACCGAAATCGCCCGACGCCTCGCCAAGATGGCCGGGGCTCCCTTCCTGAAGGTTGAAGCCACGAAATACACCGAGGTTGGATACGTGGGCCGCGATGTCGAGAGCATGGTGCGCGACCTCACCGAAATTGCCGTCAACCTCGTGAAATCCGAGATGCAGGAAAGCGTGAAGGGACGCGCCGAAGAGATGGTCGAAGACCGTATACTGGACATTCTGATCCCGCCTGTAAAGAAGCCCGCCACACCGGGCTACAATGCAGGTGGATCCGTAGGCTTTGACGCCGACCAGGCATCCGACCACGAGCTCAACGAGCGTACCCGCCAGCGATTCCGCGAGAAGCTGCGCGCAGGCGAGCTTGAAGACCGCCAGATCGAGCTCGAAGTGAAGGCTTCGGCACCCATGATGCAGATCTTTGGTCCACAAGGCATGGAGGAAATGGGCATGAACTTGCAGGACATGCTCGGCAACATTGGGCCGAAGCGCACGAAGAAGCGCCAGGTCAAAATCGGCGATGCGCGCCGCCTACTGCTTGCCGAAGAGGCCGAGAAGCTCATCGACCAGGAGAACGCCGTCGCCCAAGCCCTCGAGCGTGTGCAGCAAGCCGGCATCATCTTCATCGACGAGCTCGACAAGATCGCGGCAAAATCAGGCGACAAGGGTGGTCCGGATGTGAGCCGCCAAGGCGTGCAGCGCGACCTCCTCCCTATCGTGGAAGGATGCACCGTCACCACAAAGTATGGCATGGTAAAAACCGACCACGTCCTTTTCATCGCCTCGGGGGCGTTTCATGTGTCGAAACCCAGCGACCTGATCCCCGAACTTCAGGGACGCTTCCCCATTCGCGTCGAGATGCAGTCGCTCACCGAGGAAGATTTCTACAAGATCCTGACCATCCCCCGCAACGCCCTCACCAAGCAGTACCAGGCAATGCTCGAGAGTGAGGGTGTCACACTGGAGTTCATGGACGAGAGCCTCCTCGAAATTGCACGCATCGCCGCCGAGGTGAACAGCTCGGTCGAGAACATAGGCGCCAGACGTCTCCACACCATACTCTCGACCGTTTTGGAAGAAATCCTGTTCATGGTACCCGACGAGATCCCGGCCGGCAACGTGGTCGTTGACAAGGCCTACATCGAAAAGCGTCTCGGCAATCTGGTTCGCAACCGCGATCTGAGCCACTTCATTCTTTAAGGCCAAGCCGGCAAAAAATTATTCGATTCGTTAAAAATGGAGACACAGGGGTTGCAGGAACCGGATTCCACACCCTAGTGTTTCCTTTTTTATGTACATTGGCCTGCAGACGTAACAATCGAGCACAGCTTGCGTTTAGAAAACTATTGCTACTTCCCCTGAATTATTCGGAGACATGACTTTGAAACGCTTCCTCGCACCGAATCTGATCGCGATCACCGTTCTTGGAATCTTATGGTTTGCCGGCATTGACACGATTTTTACGTCGGCTCCCGATCCCGACCAAGATCGCAGGAATCTGCAGAAGTACATTCAAGTGCAGCGTACCATCATCGACAACTATGTTGAATCCGTCGAAGTCTCCTCCCTGTATCGTCAGAGCTTGGTCGGATTTGTAAACGGACTTGAAGACTCCACGGCCGTGCTGATCGGCACGCCTCTCGACACCGTCTCGATCGGCGATGTGTCCAACATTCGAGAGTCGTTCATGAACTTCGAGAGGGCGTATCGATTCGTGCAGCAGACGATGCCGGGCGAGGACCTTTCCAAGCTGACTGAAAGTGCAGTCATCGGCATGTTCGCGGCGCTCGATCCGCACTCCAACTATGTGCAACGCGACGACACCGAGCAATTTCAGGAGGAGATGAGCGCCAAGTTTCAAGGCATTGGCGTGAGCTTCGCCATCATCGGCGACACCATCAGCATTATCAACGCCGTGTCTGGCGGACCTAGCGAGCGCCTCGGCATCCAGTCGGGCGACAAGATCGTGGCCATCGACGACGAACCATCGATCGGGTACAATAACGACCAAGTGTTCAAGAAACTTCGAGGACCAAAAGGCACACGGGTAAAAGTGACCATCTTGCGACCAGGTGCCAGCTCGTTGCTCAATTTCGACATCACCCGCGATGACATCAACCTGTTCACGGTCGACACTTCCTACATGCTCGACGAGCAGACGGGCTACATCAAGATCAACCGTTTTGGCGCCACCACGTACGAGGAATTCATGAACGCCATGAAGGAGCTCAACGACCTTGGCATGCAACGCCTGGTGCTCGACCTTCGCAACAACGGCGGCGGATACATGAACCAGGCCATCATGATCCTCGACGAGTTCTTCGACCGTGGGAAAACGATCGTCTCCACCAAGAGCCGCAACCCCCAGTTCAACAGTTTCTACGCCTCGACCGACAACGGCATCTTCAAGGAGCAGCCGCTCATCGTCCTCGTGAACGAGGGCTCGGCCTCCGCCAGCGAAATCATCTCCGGTGCCGTGCAAGACCACGACCGCGGGCTGATTGTGGGTCACCGCACCTTCGGCAAGGGCCACGTCATGTTGCAGTACCCCCTGCCCGACAGCAGCAGCATGCTGCTCACCACATCCAAATATTACACACCTTCGGGACGTCTGATTCAGAAACCATTCGCTAACGGCCGTGAGGAATATGCCTGGGAGCTCATCAAGCGTGAGCGCGACGCATCGACCGATGCCGTGAAGTTTATCGAGAACATCCCCGATTCGCTCATATTCGCCACCTCGTCTGGGCGCCCTGTCTATGCCGGTGGCGGCATCGTCCCGGATCACATCATCCAAGGCGACACCACGGGTAGCTATACATTGGGTTTCATGCGACGTAAGCGGATATCCACCGAGTTTGTGATGGAATATCTTGCACGCCAAGGCGAAGATTTCCGCAGCGAGTGGAAGAACCGCTTCGAAGAGTATCGGTCCGACTTCAGCTGGAGCGATGCAGATAAGAACAGTTTCCGTACGCGCATCACCGGCAGTGGCCTCATCTTCACCGACACCACGGCAACAGCGCGATATACGACAACCGGTGACACCCTCTTCATGAACCCGGCACAGTATCAAAGTGAGATGTGGGTCATCGAGGGCGCCTTAAAGGCGGAGCTGGCCCAGCAGCTCTTCGGATCGTCGCAGTATTTCATTGTATGGAACGATATATTTGACGTCACGCTCAAGGAGGCCGTGAAATTATGGCCCGAAGTGAGCGCACTGCGCGAGAACGTCGAACGAAATAGAATCCAACAGGGTATCCTAAGACAGTAACCGAATCTAATCTCCAGTTCAATGACTCGATTCTTATCGGCAGGCGTGTTCATCGGCTTCCTCATCA
>CAYZWQ010000120.1:6246-9289 GCA_964481355.1 uncultured Chitinophagales bacterium | reverse complement strand
CTGACCAATCTCCAACGCCCCTCGGGTATCATTACATCACGGAATGTGCGTCCACCGTCGGACGTATTCACCAGCACAAGCACCCGGTCGTCGACCACATAACCAAGCATTGAGGCGTCTTCGGGCACGATGAAATCGTAATAGCCCTCTGGGGGTACACCTGGACGCCGAAACACCTCGCCAAGCTCACTGTTCCTCAAAGCGATCAATCCCTCCCAAAAATCGAGCATCTCCCGATAATTGGCGTAGCTGCCCCGGTCGCGGGACGTCTTGCCCACGTTCTCCCAATCGAATCGGTTGGCCGCCCTCAAGTTGTATGTGTCGCCCGCACCGTGGAAATACAAGGTGATTCCGTCCACTTCCTTGGTATAGCTCTCCTTGCCGGCAAGCCCTTTGCTACGCATGAACTCAGACCCGCCGTGCAACACGATGGGACCCATCGACGTAAACAAAAGGGTGGCCGCGATTCGGTAAGGTCCTTCGTCGACACCGAAACGTCCGTCAAAGTCTTTCGATGCAAACTGGTCGGCCAATGCCCAATTGTCGTGGATGTCGAGGTAGTTGATGGCTTTGACAGGGTCGCCTTCCTCCGGCCAGCCGTTGGTCAACCCCAACATGACCCGTTCGCGTTGCGATGTGTCGCCACCGGCATACCCGCGATCGGTGGCTTTGTCCTTTGGATCGGAAACTGGACCCTTGAACGCGTTGCGAGCATCGTCCTGAAAGTACATGATCGGCGCGTCGGCCTTGTACCAGGCCCAATCTGGATTCGCATTGTAGGCCGGATCGTTCGAGGATATCCACGGCTCCCCGTAGATGATGATGTCAGGACCAACGGCCTCACGCAGCGCCTTCAGCGTCTGCTCGTCGGTTAGTCCACCCAAATCGATGCGAAATCCATCCACACCAAATTCATTGATAAGGGCCAGGCATTGGTCGATGATCCAACGCTGCACCATCGGACGGTCTTCCGACTTCGTTTCATTGCCAAACACGCCGTTGTGCTCGAGGTCTTTGGTGCGATAGTAGTACAGTTTGTCGAATGCGTTGAAATTGAAGTTATGATGTTGGCGTTCCATATTCTCGCCCGTATGATTGAATACGAGGTCGACGATCACCGCAATCCCGTTGTCGTGGAACGCCTGCACCAAATCGCGAAATTGCTCACGCTCGGCGCCCGGTTCGGCATCTTTCGAGCGGTATTTCGACTCGATGGCAAAGGCGTGCGTAGTGCGGTAGCCCCATTGGTAATTTTCCTGGTCGATGCCCAGCTCCTTCATGCGGGGATCGTTTCCAAACGCCCTCTGCCAGGCTTCGTCCGGATAGTTTAAATATTCTTGCATTGGCAACAAGTGCACGGTATTGATCCCAAGATTGACAAGGTGGTCGAAACCGATCGGCTGGCCCTTGCCGTTGCGTAAACCTGGGCGGACCATTGCTGGGATAGTACCTTTCAAATGGTCGTCGACCGGAAGATTGTCCGTAAAGTCAACCACATGCACCTCGTAGGCGATTATGCTGTTGTGGTCGGGGATTCCGTCTTTCAATGGCGTGGCCGGCACGGTTTTCGACCATACCCTAGAACGACCCCAGCTGTCGTATTGCACGCGGGCATAGGGGTCGGACGCATGGGAGCGAGTGGTTTCGTAGAAGTGGTTGCCGGGATCAAGCGATCCGTGCACTGTGAAGTCATACCAGGCTCCGTGCATGTTGCCCGAAAGCTCGGCTTCCCATATGCCTTGGTTGTCGACCCGCATCACAACAGTATCTTTCGCAGCGGGGTCGTCATGATTGTCGTACAGATACAGCATCACCGCCTCAGCTCTCGGGGAGAACACCCGAAAAACAGTGCTGCTGCTGTCAGCGCTGATGTTGGCGCCAAGTTCCTTGTTGGAACTGAGCTTGCGAAACCAGCCGTCGTGGCTCACCCACGTCGACAGTCCCTGATCGGGCATCACCAGTTTGTAGTTGCGTCTGTGGTCGATGTGATCGTGGGGAGTTAGCAGGATGTCGGATGCCCCGTTCGGAAGCGCAGCCCCAATCGGAATGACGTTGCCCCGGGCATCCTCCAAACGGTAGGCGTTTTTATCGAGTGGCTGTTCGACCCCCTCCAGCATCACCCGGATGGTTCCATTGCGGTTCATCTCTGCCCGTATCGACGGATCGATGATGAAGATGGCTAATAGAAGTATAATCGAGTGCATGATCTACGACAATAGTATTTTGGTGCCTACGGAATGGGTCCCGACTATGTCGGGATGACAAGCTTTGCTTTGTATGAAGAAACGATGCCTCGCTGCGCTCGGCATAACCAAGCTTCCCCTCACCTTCCAACTTGATGGAAGGTGAGGGGCCAGGGCTTGGGCGGGATGTTATTTTTTCAACAAATCCCTGATCTCAGCCAAAAGTTTCTCTTCATTGCTCGGCTCGGGCGGGGCGGCAGGGGCTGCAGGAGCTTCCTCCTTCTTGCGCTTCGTGGCGTTGATACCCTTTATCACCATGAAAATTACAAATGCAATGATGACGAAGTCGATGACCGTCTGTAAAAAAAGGCCGTAGTTGATCGATACGGCCGCGGCCTCTTCTGTGGCGTCTTTCAAGGTGATGGCCAACTCGCTGAAATTGACTCCCCCGAGCAACAACCCGATCGGAGGCATGATCACATCATTCACCAACGATGTGGTGATCTTGCCGAAGGCGCCACCGACAATCACGGCGACAGCGAGATCGACAACATTGCCTTTGACGGCAAATTCCTTGAATTCCTGCATCATTCCCATGGCGAAATCTTTCTATTTGAGTTAACATGAAAAATGTATGTCGGAATAACGGAAATATTGGAACACCGATCAAGCAAACCCACATAAATGACAGCGGACCATATCAAGGTCAGACCGCGGATATGTTTGATCATGGAGATCATTTGATGAACTGGGGTTTGCGACATGCCGAGCACAGCGAGGCATCTTTACCCTTTCAAAACGAGGCGTGTCATCCTGAATTGACACATCGAGTGAAGCGAGATGTCGATGAAGGACCTTGT
>CAYZWQ010000120.1:0-6146 GCA_964481355.1 uncultured Chitinophagales bacterium | reverse complement strand
TGGTGTCATCCTGAATTGACACATCGAGTGAAGCGAGATGTCGATGAAGGACCTTGTCTAAATATTTACCATGGTGTCATCCTGAATTGACACATCGAGTGAAGCGAGATGTCGATGAAGGACCTTCAAACTGCGTCAGCCATTTAGTGGAGCATGATCATTGAACAGATTTATTTATTAGATTTCCATTATGAAAAAGTTCACACGCAGGGAGGTCATCAAGGCAGGCTTGGCAGGTGCCTTTTCGTTGCCATTCATCGGGGTGCACAGTAAATCAGCCCAGAATGAGGGAAACCCGAAAAGAACGGTCGGTAAAATCCCCCTCATCCACATCACCGATTTGTACCACCCTCCCCAAGACCCTGACGACAGCCTCGATCTTGCAACCATCATGGCTATTGAGGAATACGACCTGAAGGCCGTCCTCTTTGACATCACTCAAAAGTTCCTTGATCCTGCACCGTACGGGTGGGACATACCCCGCGATCCTGGCTACGTTCCTGTCGCCCAAATGGCTTGGCTGACCGGAAGGCACATCCCATGTGCAGTTGGTCCTCATGAGCCGTTGAAATCCAAGTTGGATACGGCCGATGACCGGCCTGTGCAGGAGCAGGCGGCATTTGGACTCCTGTTCGATCTGCTTTATCAGTCCGATGAGCCTGTCGTCGTCACCATCACAGGATCGGCAAGAATACTCGCAGCGGCTTGGAACAGGGACCCCGTATTGTTGAGGGAAAAAATATCGGCTGTGATTCTGAATGCAGGGTATACAGGCGGCACCAAGGTGGAATGGAATGTGATGCTCGATCCGCACGCATATGCCCGGTTGTTTGAAACGGATTTACCCATCCACTGGTACCCATGCGCCACCGAGCAGAGCGCCTTCAATCCCTCTCACGAGCGCGGTGTTTATTGGAAGGCATCGCACGCCGAGCTGTTCAATGACCTACCGGCATCTTTGCGGGGCTGGCTGGCCTATGCGTTCCTGAACAGCAGCCGCGGCGACATCATCCAAGCCATGGGCGAAATGGGATCGGGCGCGGCTTGGGATACCATCATGCAAGGCGAGCGCCATATGTGGGTAACGGCATCACTTGCCCTGACAGCCGGCCGAGTCTTGGCAAAAACCGACGCCGGTTGGCGATTCGTACCGCAATCTGAATCGGGCACACTTGAAGTCTGGCAGATGGGCCTGGACCCCATCCAGGCACGGATTGACGAGCAGACCCATGTAACGTGGGAGCTTGACCCAAACGGACCCTACAAGCTTTTCCACCGCAACCCCGACCGCGCCTTTGGTACTGCCATGACCCAAGCGACCAATGCACTGCTCAAGGCATTGACCGCGGAATAGACCGCTTAAATTTCTAGACCGCGGATCTTTGAGATCATATAATCCGTTGAGTCACCCCTCCACTGCGGCAGCGGTGGAGGGGCTGGGGGTGGTGGCACTACTGGTACGCCTCCATCGGCAGGCAGCTGCACACCAGGTTCCGGTCGCCGTAGGCGTCGTCGACGCGTCCGACAGTAGGCCAGAACTTGTTGTCGCGAACCCACTCGCGTGGATAGGCGGCCTTTTCGCGGCTGTAGGAGTGTTCCCACGTGTCTGCTATGACTACCGATGCCGTATGTGGCGCGTTCTTTAGGACGTTGTCCTTGCGGTCGGCCACACCGCGCTCAATCTCGGCGATTTCTTCACGGATGGAGAGCATGGCGTCGCAGAAGCGGTCGAGCTCGTCGAGGGTCTCACTCTCGGTCGGCTCGATCATCATCGTTCCGGCTACCGGGAAGGATACCGTAGGCGCATGGAAGCCGTAATCCATCAGGCGCTTGGCCACATCTACCACCTCGATTTCTGCCGATTGCTTGAACGGACGCAGATCAATGATGAGCTCATGGGCACAACGTCCGTTGGCTCCTGTGTACAGCACAGGATAAGCAGCCTCGAGCCGCGACTTGATGTAATTGGCGTTTAAGATGGCCAATTTCGTCGCCATCGCCAACTTCTCGCCCATCATCGCGATGTAGGCGTACGATATTGTGAGAATGCTCGCACTTCCCCACGGGGCGGCAGAAATTGCCGAGACCTTGGTGTTTCCACCGTTTTCGACCACAACGTGTCCAGGCAGGAACGGTGCCAAGTGTGCCGCGACACCGATCGGACCCATGCCGGGTCCACCACCACCGTGAGGGATGCAGAAGGTCTTGTGCAGGTTGAGGTGGCACACGTCGGCGCCGATTCGGGCCGGATTCGTAAGGCCGACCTGGGCGTTCATGTTGGCGCCGTCCATGTACACCTGTCCGCCATGTTGGTGAATCGTGTCGCAGATCTCATTGATGGCCTCCTCAAACACCCCGTGGGTTGACGGATAGGTTACCATCAGGCAGCTCAGGTTCTCGCCATGCTTCTCTGCCTTCTCCTTTAGGTCGGCCACATCGATGTTGCCGCGGTCGTCGCAGGCCACGATCACCACCTGCATACCCGCCATGACGGCGCTGGCAGGGTTGGTTCCATGAGCCGAAGACGGTATCAAAGCGACATTTCGGTGGAAATCGCCCCTCGACTCGTGGTAGGCGCGGATGGTCATGAGTCCGGCATACTCACCCTGGGCACCCGAATTCGGCTGCAGCGACATGGCCGCGAAGCCGGTGATTTCGCACAGCCACTTCTCAAGGTCAGCAAACATCGTGCGATAACCCGCTGCCTGATCAGCAGGGACGAACGGGTGGATATTTCCGAATTCGGGCCATGTTACCGGGATCATTTCGGCCGTGGCATTCAGCTTCATGGTGCACGATCCCAACGATATCATGGAATGTACCAGCGACAGATCCTTGTTCTCGAGCTTCTTTAGGTAGCGAAGCATGGCGTGCTCGCTGCGGTGGCTGTGAAACACAGGATGAGTCATGTAATCCGTTGTGCGGAGGAGGTGTTGCGGCAGTGCCGATGCTGGCTCATTTTCGGGCAATTCACCCTTGAAGCAGAAAAGGACATCGGAAACATCCGCTTCGGACACTGTCTCACCAAAGGTCACGCCGATGTCACCATTCTCGAAATAGCGCAGATTGATCTGTTTTGATTCGGCCGCAGCACGAATATCAGACTGGCGATTGCCGGCAACGATTCGTACGGTGTCGAAGAAATGGTCGTAGCGAACTTCAAACCCTGCCTTGCGCACACCCTCAGCCAATGCTGCTGCCAGCACGTGGATGCGGCGTGCGATGCCCTTCAGCCTCCCGGGTCCGTGGTACACAGCGTACGCTCCAGCCATCACGGCGAGCAAGACCTGTGCCGTGCAAATATTTGAGGTCGCCTTCTCGCGACGGATGTGCTGCTCGCGGGTCTGCAGGGCCATGCGGTAGGCATGGCCTCCCTGGCGGTCGATGGTCGCGCCGATAATGCGTCCGGGAATTTGGCGCTTGTAAGCATCGCGGGTCGCGAAATACGCCGCATGTGGACCACCGTAGCCCATAGGGACCCCGAACCGCTGGGCGGAACCGACCACGGCGTCGGCACCCATTTCGCCTGGAGGGGTCAGCAGTGTCAAACTCAACAAATCTGCGATGACCGCCACTTGCACATCGTTCTCGTGAGCCGCATCAATGAAGGGCTTGAGGTCGCGGACGCGTCCGTCGCTGGCAGGGTATGCAAACAACGCGCCAAACACGTTCTCGTCGGCCGGATCGAAGGCGTCGGGTGAGGCAATCTTGAGCTCAATGCCGATCGGGATGGCGCGGCTACGCAGCACGTCGAGTGTCTGAGGATTGCAGTCGTCGGCGGCAAAAAACACGTTTGCATTTTTACGCGCACCCTTTCTCATACCGAAAAACATCGACATGGCTTCGGCTGCCGCAGTGCCCTCATCGAGGAGGGAGGCGTTTGCCAGCTCCATTCCGGTCAAGTCCATGACCATGGTCTGGAAATTGATCAACATCTCCAGGCGTCCCTGTGCGATCTCGGCTTGGTAGGGTGTGTAGGCCGTGTACCAACCCGGATTTTCCATGATGTTGCGGAGAATCACATTCGGGGTGATCGTGTCGTTGTACCCCATGCCAATGTAGCTGCGCCAGATCTGGTTCTGTGACGCCAAATGCTTGAAATCGCGCAGAAATTCGGCTTCGGTCTTGGCCTGCGGAAGATTCAGCTGATTGGAGAGGCGTATACCAGCAGGCACCGTCTGGCTGATAAGCTCATCGAGACTTGAGGCACCTACAACGGGAAGCATTTTTGTGATCTCTTCGGATGTCGGCCCGTTGTGCCGAGCATCGAACGCCTCTCTGTAAAGCGAGTAGTTAGACATGGGATAGGGTCAAAAAAGGATTTTGTGGGGCAGTTTCACCCATTTACGACAGACACTCAAAATACGGAATTTCGAGTTTTCGTTCCGTTATGTTCAATCCCCGGAATTGACCTCAGGAACGCTTATACATCTCTTCGATCACCGCGTGCCCTTTCGCATCCGGGCGCTCGGCGATCGCTTTGGCCTGTACGAAGTAAAGCAGATAATCGGCTCCTCCGGCCTTCGAGTCGGTCCCGCTTAAGTTGAATCCGCCGAATGGCTGTGCGCCCACCAAGGCGCCTGTGCACTTACGGTTGATGTAGAGGTTGCCGACGTTGAACTCAGACACGGCCTTTTTGATACGTTCCGGATTCGAGCTGAAGTAGGCCCCAGTGAGTCCATAGCGGGTGCCATTGGCAATCGCGAGGGCATGGTCGGTGTCCTTGGCTCGGATGAAGGCCACCACTGGACCAAAGATCTCCTCCTGGGCGATGCGAGCGTTAGGATCGACATCCCTGAAGATGGTCGGCTCGACATAGAAGCCATCGACGTCGGTCTTCGCCTTATTGCCGCCAAGCACCAGGGTGCCCTCCGATTTGCCGATCTCGATGTAACTCATGATTTTGTCGTAGGCCTTCTGGTTTACGACGCAGGTAACCCGTGGGTTATCCTTGGCCTCACCGATGGAAAGCGCCTTTGTGAGGGCTACCACCCTTTCAAGTACTTGGTCGTAAACGCTTTCAACCACCACGGCACGCGATCCGGCAGAACACTTCTGTCCCTGGAAGCCAAAGGCCGACTGCACGATGCCAAGTGCGGCCGCGTCGAGATCGGCGTCGTCGTCGACCACCACGGCGTTTTTGCCACCGAGCTCGGTTACCACACGCTTGATGAAGTTGCGGCTTGGATCGGGCTTGGCGGCCTGCTCGGTGATATGAAGGCCGACTGCCAGGGATCCCGTAAAGTTAATGAAGCGTGTCTTTGGGCTCACGACCAAGGTCTCGCCGACCTCCAGGTTGTCGCCTGTGATGAAATTGAATACCCCATTCGGAAGGCCGACCTCCTCGAAGATTTCGGCAATGAGCCATCCCATCATCGGCGAGTCGGGGGATGGCTTGGCTACTACGGTGTTGCCGGCGACGATGGGCCCGGCCGCCATCCCGAGCGTGATGGCAAATGGGAAGTTCCAAGGCGAAATGGACACACCTGCTCCAAGCGGAACATAAACCGTGCGATCGACGTCGCCGAACGAGTCGATCACCTCCATGCCCTTGTCCAGTTTGAGCGCCAAGCGGGCGTAGTAGTCGAGGAAGTCGATGGCCTCGCAGGTCTCGGCATCGGCCTCAATGAAATTTTTACCCACCTCGACTGCCATCCAAGCATTGATTTCCATCCTGCGACGGCGGATCACGTCGGCTGCACGAAACATGTAGTCGGCGCGCTTCTCTGCTGGAACATGCTTCCATGTGGCAAATGCCGTCCACGCCGCATCCAAGGCTCCCTCGGCCTGTGCCCTGCTTGCCATCGGGAAACTACCGATCACTTCCGACAGATTACCTGGATTGACGCTCTCGAACGTACCGTGGTCACCGTCGACCCACTGCCCGTCAATGTAGTTTTTATAGGTCTTTCCCAGCTTGCCCTTGACTTCCCTGATCGCCGCTTTTTGGCCTGCATCGATGGTGGGGTCCGAAAAATCTAGATAAACTTCATTGGCAAAGCGTGCTTCAGACATGGCAGTATTCATTTGGGGTTCTCAAGTAACAATTTTTATAAAATGTACACATCAGCACGATGTGGACACGAAATCAGAAAAGGGATTTTTTGACAAGAATAGCCCTGCAATATACCCAGACTTTGGCTTCT
>CAYZWQ010000119.1:0-9342 GCA_964481355.1 uncultured Chitinophagales bacterium | reverse complement strand
CATAGCCTTGGAAAGGGGCATGCACACTGTGTGTCGTCTGAACTGCAGCAAAGATGACGCGGTCGTTCGCGATGCCGGTGTAGTCCAGAATTCCAACAATGGTGACGGGATGGTCTTCGTGCACATACTCTTCAGCACCACCATCGGCCATTGTCACACCGTGTGTGAAAAAGAAGGTGTCGCCCACCTTCATCCCGGTCTGATCGGCAACCAGACCTCCCAACACAGCTTCATGAACGGCGGTAAAATTTCGTCCCTCCCGAAATGAGTAGGTCATTCCACGACGCGGTATGGCCTTGTCCAGATAATCGGCCGAAGTACCCACAACCCTGTACTGACGATAACTGTCACCCACATAAAACGGGAACGCATATTCAACTCTTGGGTCGCTCAGCGCAGCTTCATATAATGCGTATGGTACGATTCCCGTCGAAGTCTCGACATGGTAGAGTGTGTTGAGGGTACTTTGCAGCTGTGAACCCTTGGCAGCCAAAATCAAGTCGTAACCGACTGAGGTCTGATTGAAGCTTTTTTCCGTCTCTGACTGGATGGTGAGAATTGCCATGATCAGCCCCGCTCCCAGCGCAATGGATAGCGTGGTCAAGACCGTAGCAAGCAGGCGTTTACGCAGATTTTTTGATACGATGCTTAAAGTTGTCATGACATTTGAGCCCTGTTTATGTCCTGAAGAGCGACAACCCTTTCAAAGCGCTCGAGCACATCCTGCTCGTGACTGACCAACAGCAGCATCTTTCCTTTGGTCACCTCTTTAAGCAGCGAAAGTGCCTCATCGCTGCTGGCAGGATCAAGGTTGCCAGTCGGCTCGTCTGCCAGTACCAGATCGGGGTCGTTCACCACCGCCCTGGCAATGCTCACGCGTTGTTGTTGGCCCACCGATAGTTGGGAAGGCTTGTAATTTAAGCGGTCTTTGAGCCCCATCTGAACGAGCAGTGATTCCGCTTTTTCCCTGTCGACACCTTTGCCTGAAAACAGCATGCCGAGCATCACGTTCTCGATGGCCGTAAACCCTTGGATGAGGTTAAATGTCTGATAGACATACCCAATGTGGTTTGCCCTGAACCGGTCGCGCTTCCTTTCCTTCAGTTTGCTGATGTCGGTGCCAGAAATCTCGATGCTGCCACTGTCGGGTGTCACAATACCTGCAATGCAGTGAAGCAGAGTAGTCTTGCCACCGCCGGAACTTCCGGCGATGGCAACTTGACTTCCCGGCTCGATCCTGAAATCGACAATGTCGAGCACCATCTTGGGAGCCCCCGTTTCAGGATCGGGATACGCCTTGCTCACATTGCAAATGTGTAGATACGAATTTGACATGATCGATTCAGGTTGATGAATTGAAACCGAATATACTCAATCGAGGATCATCGTTTGGTTAAAGATTGTATCCTCGTGTAAGTAAATGCCGACCTACTGTGCACTTATGGTGACAGGTGCCGAAATGTTGACATCCTCTTCATTGCCCGGATTTGTGCCAGCTTTTGTGATGGTCGAGTAGTGACTCAGCACAATATTCATGGATCCAGTCAAACTTGCGGTTCCTCCCGGAAGAGCGGCGGTCACAATGTCGAATTCAAGCCCGACGGGCAAACCCTTCGAATCTCGGTCAGTGATGGTAACAACGGCGAACGGAGCCAGGTTGCTCGAGAACGTGTAGAAAAATTGATGTTCGTCGGCCTCTTCTTCGATTTCTTTGGTCACATCGCGCTCATTTTGATCCGTGGCAAGCTCGTTCAGAAGCTCGATGGTTCCCTTGTACGTCCTGTTCGACTTGATATTTGCAGTACCCGTAAAATCACCGATCCCGTCGCCATTTGGGTCGCTCCACACGATATTGACGACATTCTGTGATCCTTGCTCCTCGAGGCGGATGGTGATTTTAGTAATGAACTCCTGTTCGCCGGCATCATCGTCATCGGCGGGGTTGTCGCACGCCGTGAGGCCAAACGAAAGAAGGATTACCGAGAACAGGGCCATGTTGGTCCATTTGTTCAGCTTTGTAGATGTCATAGTGGTTCAGTTAGATGATTGTGTTGGTTAAAACTGCACTGCCAGACGCATTACGATATTGCGGCCCGGCTCGTCTATCAGGAAGCGAAATCTGCTCAAGTAGTCGCGATAGCGAGTATTGAGCATATTTTTAGCGTCAACGCTGAGGTCTATCGGGGTGCTGGCAATTTGCACCCGCGTCGAGATACCCGCATCGAGCAATGTGTAGCTGCTCGGCGGGGCTGGTTCACGGTATGAATCGGTTGCAACCAAGTCTGGGAATCTTTTTTGGCTGGCTGCAGACCGCACACCTATCTGAAGCGTATTTTGACGGAGTCTTTCGCTGGATGGAAGCGAAATGTTGTTGATCCATTGCATGTTCGGTGCAGGCATCATGTAAAGCGGTTCATTGAGCTCCTTGTTATCGCCCCACAGCAGGGACCCCTTGACACCCGACTCAAAGAAATCGAAAGGATGCACGTGGAGCGAAAGCTCGAGGCCCCGAAGTCTGGCGTCATACTGTTGGTACCGATACAGTGGAAAAGCACCGCGTATGGTGCTGACGATCGATCCATCCGGCCGCAGCTGTATGAAATCGCGAATTCCACTATTCCAAACGTTGAACCGCACACCGCCTGCATCGGCCTCCCAAGCAAGCCCAACCTCCATATTGGTTGCGATCTCTGGTTTCAGGTCGGCTTCGCCGATTTCATATTGGGCAGTGCCGTGGTGCACACCGAAGCTGAAGCGCTCGTTAACGCCTGGTGGTCGCCATGCGGAACCCAACGTTGCATTGATCTCGATCTCGTCGGTAGCCTTCCATACAAGCCCAACCGCGCCGCTGGGCTGTAACCAGCTGTCCACTCTGCCTTCGATGCGTGGCGACCTCACCGAATAGACCCTGTTCCATAAATAATCGACACGACCACCCGCCTCTAAACGGAAGTCACCAAACTGCTTGGACTCCAAGACGTAAAAACCGGCAGAATAGCTCCTGAAATCGGGGATGAGAAAACCCGTTGAATTTCGGACATTGCCCTGCCGCTTCAGCTGAAGGCCCACTTTGCCGTCAACCCCGTTGATGCTCACGTGCTGCAGGCGAAGATCTAATGTTTGAGTGGTCAAGGTCAGGTCGAATACAGCTTCGGTCAACTCCCTGCCGAATCGGCCATGAGCATCGTATTCCTTTCGGTTGTTCTGCTGGATCGCGTAGTGCAGATCAATGGCACCGACCTTGTCGATGAATACGCTGCTCTCTGCCGAAAGTAAGTGGTGTCTGATATGTTGCTTCGGTGGCTTGATTTCGAACGTGAAGGGCTGCTCCACGGCAGGCCTCCCCCTGTCAATGGCGCGCTGAAGGTCGTTTGGACTGCCAAAATGTGCTCCCGTGTAGATACCGAGCTCCGTATTGTAAGTGCTCACATACACTCTGTTGTTGAACTTTCCAGTCCTGAACGCGAGGGTTGAATTCAGGCTGAGCTCCTGAAATCCTGAATTGTCGATCACATACTCGGGCGACCTTGAATCGCCTGCCTTGCGAACGCTGCCCTGCACACGCCATCCGAGTTCGTTGCTAAGGGTTGGGCTGCCTTCCATGCTCACACTCAGGGCACCCTGAGTGTTGTTTCCATAAATATTCGTGAGAACGCTGCCACTGAGAGTTCGCGTGAAATCAATCGTTCTTGGTATGACCCTGATCACACCACCTATGGCCCCTATACCGTACTCGACACCCGCTGCACCTTTTATCACCTCAATCTTTCCCGGCGAGAACGGGTCGATTTCCGGGGCATGTTCACCACCCCATTGCTGGCCTTCCTGGCTCACTCCCGCCTGCATGGTAATCACCCTGTCGCTGTGGAGTCCACGCACAACCGGTTTTGCAATCGACGCACCCGCCTGAAGCACGTCAACACCCACAATGCCGGACAACGTCTCGCCCAAGGTCTGGCCACGAGTCCGGTCAAGCTGTTGCCCTGACAGCGATTCGGACGTCGTGGAGGTCATCGTCCTGGCATTCCTATCCGCTTGGACTTCGATGGCCCTCGAAACGGAAATATCAGGCACAAGACCAATATCGATCGTGGTGTCACGAACAACGACAACATCAACACGCACGGCTTTGTAACCGAGATGTCGGTATTCAATGATGGTCTTTCCCGCTTCGAGGGACAAAGTGTACACGCCTGACGAACCCGTGACGGTGCCGCGCTGTTGCCCTACAACGAGGATGGTGGCGTTCTGCAACGGAGTATCGGTGCTTTTATCGATAACCTTCCCGGTTATCCGCACCGGATCCATCGTTGAAAATGCGAGTAGGACCCACATTATTATGGATGTAGTAAACACGTGTAGTGGTTTGGGTGTGAAGATGACCCGCCATGTCAAGGCGAATTCACACAGATATAAGTACGCAGTTGGACGGCCGGTTGTCATCCGGTCCGTGATGGCATCACGTTATGTCGTGATGAATGCGTTAACTACATGGGGGGGCACGCCCAAGTATTACCGTCGATGCATCCGGGACGTAATCTCCGAGCACCTGGATGGGTATCACCGCGACTAATGACCGCGTCGCAATCGGCATAACTTGACCGAACGACATCTGCACATGCGCAAGGCTTGCAATGCACGTGTCTGAATCCGCATGGCCATGCTCTTGCTCCTGGGCATGATCGTCCATGGTTTCAGGACCGTGATATATGGCAGCATGCGTCGTGAGGCTGAAAACAGCCATCAGGAGCACCACGGCAATATGTCTATTCAGAAGGGTCATATCCGCACAATATCGGAATTCGACCTTATATTTGCAACTCAATTGCAAATGAAGAGCCAATCAACGATACTGCTGAAGGTCGTCCCCGGCATTTTTATAGTGGTTCACAACGGGCTTCATCCCTTTCAGCTGCACCGTGATCAGGTCGAAGCGCACGGGTGCGCCTTCCATCTTGCGTTCATAAAGCCAAGCCTGTCCGGCTTTCATCACCCGTTTGAACTGCTCGGTCGACAGCCGTTCCTCCGACTCCTCGAAGGATGCGTTGGTGCGCGTTTTCACTTCCACGAAGATGAACCTCTGATTGTCGTAGGCCACGATGTCGACTTCCGCCTTCTCGAAATGGTAATTGCGCTCGAGCACCGTGAACCCTTCGGCCTCAAGAAATGCAACTGCAGCATCCTCGCCCATTTTGCCGGTCGTCTGTGTCGAGTTTCGTCCTGGTAACATGATGTTATAGCGGTAGATGGTCTTCGGGTCGGCCTTTGAGCAGGTTTCGTTTACGCGCAAAGGAGACAAATTTTTGAAGCGAACTCAGATTTTTTTCACTCACATAGGGGAGAATGGCCCTCGTAAAGCCCTCAAATAGCTCTAAAAATGAAACAAAGTTTTGAATTCTTTCCCTAAAAGCCGCCTCCGATGCGGCATTTGACGTATCCCCGTCAACCATGCTCAGACACTCCTTCAGATTCTCCTTGATGGGAGTAATCTCAAGCCTTTGCCGCTCTGTTATGATTCTGGCGGCCATATTCCACACATCTTTCTCGGCTGTGAAATATTCACGGCGCTCACCCTCTTTGTTCACCTTGTGGATGAGTCCCCACTCAAGGAGCTTGCGCAAGTTCATGTTCGCATTGCCGCGGCTGATGCTCAGCTCCTGCATCACAGTGTCGGTGTCCATCGGCTCCTGCTCGGCATACAGCAAGGCGTGTATCTGCGCCATCGTCTTATTGATGCCCCATGATGAGGCCATCTCGCCCCAGTAAAGCACAAACTGCTCCAAGGCTTGCTGGTGGCCTTCCGATCTGCTCGTGCTATGGTGCTTCTCGTCGTGGGCCATGCAGCAGGGTCATTCAGCGGTGGTCGCCGCGGGTGTTGAAGCGGAAGGTGTGTCTGGTGCGCCGCCCGATTTGCCGTCGCTCGAAGAGCTCCGGTTTTTGTAGTCGGTGACATACCATCCCTCCCCTTTGTAAACAACTCCGGCTCCACCCGTTATCACACGCTTCACGGCCTGACCAGTCTCAGGGCATACGGTGAGTGCAGGGTCGCTCATTCGCTGCATCAGCTCAAAGACCGTGCCGTCTTCACGCAGGTACGAATAGGTAGGCATAGCAGTAAGAAAGGTTGTGTTCTTTTAAAGGCGAATAACCCCAAATATACGAATAAGGTTCACCAGTATCAGTTACAGTCCATGCCAGAGTGCACGGGTAGGCAGCCCAGGCAGGCATATCAACCCATTATGATGGAGCTTAGCCCGTCTTTGAGCCGCTTCACAGACTCTTCCAGGTTTGCCATTGAGGTCGCATAGCTGAGTCTGATTCCGTTCGGTTCACCAAATGCGTCGCCCGGCACCATGGCAATGCCCGAATGCTCGAGCAGGTACATCACCAAGTCGGTGCTGGTGTTGATTGGTTCTCCATTAACCCCGATACCGCCCAAATAGGCCGAAATGTCGGGGAATGCGTAGAATGCTCCACCCGGCCTGAAGCATCTTACCCCAGGTATCGCATTGAGTGCGTCGACCAGATAGTCACGCCGTTCTTTGAAGGATACCCGCATGGCGAAGACTTCGTCCAACGGATGTGAATATGCTGCCTCGCCCGCTTTCTGGCTGATGGTGCTCGGGGCACTGGTCTCCTGGCTCTGGATCTTGCCGACGGCGGCAACAACCTCTTTGGGTCCCGCGAGATAACCCAGCCTCCAGCCCGTCATAGCAAAACCTTTCGAGTACCCGTTCACCAGCACGAAACGGTCATACAGATCAGGTGCCACTTCGCCAATGCTCACATGGGGGTGGTCGAACACGATATATTCATAGATTTCGTCGCTGATTACCGTGACTTGAGGATATTTCCTGATCACGTCGGCCAAATCGGAGAGCTCATCGCGCGTGTAACAGCTGCCGGTTGGGTTCGATGGCGAACACAGGATGAGCACTTTGGTATTTGGCGTGATGGCAGCCTCAAGTTGGCCAGGCGTCATTTTATAGTCGTTCTCAAAAGCCGTTCTCACAAACACCGGTGTGGCGTCGGCAAACTTGACCATCTCCGGATATGAGACCCAATACGGGGCAGGGATGATAACCTCGTCACCTTCGCCTGCCAAGGCCAGAATGGCAAATCCGATCGACTGCTTCGCACCGTTCGACACGATTATCTGGTCGGGTGCATAGGTCAGTTTGTTTTCGCGTAGAAGCTTGCCCGCAATGGCCTTGCGGAGCTCGATGGTGCCTGCATTAACCGTGTATCCGTGGTGCCCGTCCCTGATGGCCTGCACCGCTGCGTCGCAGATGTAACCGGGTGTCTTGAAGTCGGGCTCGCCGGCGCTGAGCGAAATGACCGACTTGCCAGCCTGCTGCATTTCCTTGGCAAGGGCCGTAATCTTGAGTGTTTCCGATGGCGAAAGTGCTGTGGCGCGCGGGGATATACTGGACACGTCGATGATGATTTCATGGATGGAATCATTGAAAATAGCCAATTTCCAAGTATCTATGCACACCCGAAAATGGAAAGCGCTTTCAGTTTCTTATCTTCCCGAATGGCCCCAAGCCAGCAAGCACAATTGAACAAGCTGAGCTCACGACATGCGAATACTCATCATTGACGACGAACCGAACATCCGTAAGGCGGTGACGTTGGGCTTAGAGACCATGGGACACGAGGCGGCGAGTGCCAAAAATGGAAAGGAGGCACTCGACTACCTGCTTCAGTATGGCGCAGACGTCGCCTTTTTGGACCTGAGGCTCGGCTCGGAGGATGGGCTCGACTGGATCGAACCCCTGTTGAAGGCGCAGTCTGACTTGAGCATCGTTGTACTGACGGCCCACGCATCGTACAGCTCGGCGGTCGAAGCCATCAAAAGAGGGGCTTTCGATTACATCCCGAAACCCATCACACCCGACGTGATGCGCCAAGTGCTGTTGAAAATCGGCAAAAACCGCCAGTTGCAGCAACGTGTCGAAGACCTCGAGAGCCAGGTTGCATCCGCCAACAACGCATATGACTTCTCAGACGACGACCCTGCAATGGGGTCTGTCATACAACTCCTCAACAAGGTGGCACCTACACAAGCCTCTGTGCTCATCCTGGGCGAAAACGGAACAGGCAAGAGTGTGCTGGCTTCCGAAATCCACCGCAGGAGCGACCGCAGCAAAGAGCTGTTTCTGACAGTGAGTTGCCCAAGCTTGTCGACGGAGCTTCTGGAGAGCGAGCTGTTTGGTCATGTGAAGGGAGCGTTCACCGGAGCTGTTCAGAATAAGATCGGAAAAGTGGAGGCTGCTGCCGGGGGTACCTTGTTGCTTGACGAAATTGGCGAACTTCCACTCAACATCCAGGTCAAATTGCTGCGTCTTCTGCAGGAACGCGAGTTCGAGCGCGTGGGCGATCACAAGACGCGGAAGGCCGACGTGCGCATCGTAGCCGCCACGAATCGCAACCTTGAGGCTATGGTCGAATCGGGTTCGTTTCGCGAAGACCTCTTCTATCGTTTGAATGTCATCACGATTCACATGCCTCCTCTACGCGAGCGAATCTCAAGCATTTTGATGCTGGCCAACCGACACCTTGCACAGTTAAGCAAGTCGATGGGTCGCGAATTTGACGGATTCTCTGAAGCCGCCCAAAATCTGATGTTGTCCTACCATTGGCCAGGTAACTTGAGAGAGCTGCGCAACGCGCTTGAACGTGCCGTGATACTAGCCGACGGACCGTTGATCCAAGTGTGGGACTTACCGATGGCAACGTCTTCCACGTCGGGAACATCTGCACACGTTGGTGGTCTAGTTACGTTGGAGCAGCTTGAACGCGCCCATATTGAAAAAATCATCAAAAAAACGGACAGCTTGGATGAGGCCGCAAGGATGTTGGGAATAGACATTGCGACCCTGTATCGCAAACGCAAGAAATACGAAATTGGATGACCCTCTGACGAATACCGACAACAGTGTGATGGGCCGGTTCTTGGCTAAACTTCGCCGCAACATGTTGCGAACACGGTTTATCCTCGGTCTGCTCAGCCTGGCCATCATTCTGCTGTCCATGGCGGTCTACTCGGTCAGATCCACCCGCAACTTGTCTGACACCATCAAGTCGATCACGTCGGAGAACTACGACATACTCAAGGAGCTTCAGGACGCCAAATTGGCTGGAAGCTACTTGCTACATTCGGTGCTGCTGTCGGAACAGGGACAATGGGTGAGGGCTAGGTCGCTGGCGCAAAGAGAGACCGCAAGGCTTCAGAACGCCGTGATGGGCTACCAGAACAACGTTGGCGTGTCGATGTACCCGAATCAAAGCCTGCGTTTCCAGGATGCCGCCTTTCGCGCCGTCGAGTACTCTATCTTG
>CAYZWQ010000118.1:0-9344 GCA_964481355.1 uncultured Chitinophagales bacterium | reverse complement strand
AAGGTTTTTGAACTTGATCTGGTTACATAAACTACCTGGCCAGTGATGGATAAGTCCAACACCAGAATTCCGCCAATGCAGGCAAAGCAGTGCGCAGTGAAAAACTTTGTAAACGGCGTTCACACCCGAGTTTAAATCCAATAAGACGGTTTACAATCTTGATAAGGTTCAGTATCCTGCCATGTCCAAAAAAATTTCAATCACAATCAACATGAAAAGAACGATTCTATTTTTGGTTGCCGTCTGCATGTCGCTGCCGGTTGTCGCTCAGAAACGAGCGATGGATCACGATGTGTACGACAGCTGGCATTCATTGGGGCAAACACGGATCTCCGACGATGGCAGCTGGTTCATGTACGTTCTCAGTCCTCAGGAGGGTGACAACCGCCTGATTGTTCACGAGCGCAACGCAAACCGCATCGATACGCTGCACCGCGTGTCAAGGCTGGCATGGAGTGCAGATGCCGCCCATGCCGCATTTTTCATCACGCCGACGTATGCACAGACACGGGAGGCACGCATCAAAAAGGTGAAACGCGAAGACATGCCGAAGGACACGCTCGCGATCTATACGCTCGCATCGCGCGAGCTCGTCAAAATCGCCGACGTCAAATCTTTCAAGATGCCCGAGAAGGGTTCAAACTGGCTTGCCTACCACAAGGAGAAGGAGAAGCCAGTAAAAGATACCACCCGAACAAACGGCAACTCCCGGCAAGGCAATGGTGATTCCGCATGGTTCGACGATGTTGCCCTCGACGCAGATGGAAAGGGCAAGGCCAAGCGTGGAGAAGGTACCACCCTCGTGCTTCGAAATCTTCGCAGTGGTAACGAAACCAACTTTTTGTTCGTGAGCGACTATGCGTTTGACGAGGCCGGAGCCGTTCTTGCAATTGCGAGTGTGGGTAACGACAGCACCGTGAAGGCCGGGATCACGCTTTACGACCTCAAATCTGAGTCGCCTAGGGTGATCAGCACAGGTGCAATAGCCTACAAATCGTTGACGTTCAATGAAAAGGGCGACAAATTTGCCTTTTTGGCAGATCGCGACACCACCGACGCCAAACAGAGGTATTTTGACCTCTATCTCTGGGAAGGACGTGGAGACTCGGCCGTGGTAGTGGCGAGTCGGTCGAATTCGGCCATGCCCGAGGGTTGGATGGTGAGCGAAAACGGAAACCTCTCTTTCACGAAGAACAACTCCAGGCTGCTCTTCGGCACCGCGCCCATACCGGCGCCAGTCGACACCACCATCATTGAAATGGACATGGCCAAGCTCGACATCTGGCATTGGCAGGACAAAGAACTCCAGCCGATGCAGCTTGTCAACCTTGACCGCGAAAAGCGACGCTCCTACACGGCCATGATCCGCCTGCGCGACAAGGCAATGATCCAGTTGGCAACTGAGGACATGGCCACCGTGAGCATTCCATTGGATGGCGAGGCAAACTTTGCAATCGGTTCTGACGACACCAACTACCGTCTCGCCTCATCATGGCTTGGCACATCGGCACGCGATGTGTACATGATCAACCTGACTTCGGGGCAACGCGATTTGCTGCATCAGGAATTCTACGGTTTTCCACAGGTGTCGCCCCAGGGCAACTACCTGTTCTGGTACAACAGCGGCGATCGCAACTGGTATGCTCAAGACGTTAAAACCCGCACGCTGGTGAACTTGACAGAGTCGGCAGGCGTGAACTTCTACAACGAGTCGCACGACACGCCGAACGAGCCAGGTTCCTACGGCAGCATGGGTTGGACGGCCAATGACGAGGCCTTCCTTGTCTACGACAACTTCGACGTGTGGAGAACGGATCCGTCAGGCAAAAAGGCACCCGAAAACATGACGAATGGCCATGGACGGCAAAACAACGTACGCTACCGTTACCAACGCATCGATCCGGACGAGGAGTTTGTGGATGTCTCAAAACCGGTGATGTACAACACCTTCAACACAGTTACCAAATACCAGGGATGGGCGCGTCAATCAAGGCCCATGACGGCTACGAGCATGCTGTGGGAAGGTCCTTACACCGCCAATGTTTCAGCCAAGGCCAAAAATGCCGATGTGCTTTTGGTAACAAGGGGAAATTTCTCCGAACTTCCCGAGCTGTTTGAGACCAATTTGAATTTCAGCTCATGGGCTGCAAAGAGCATCACGAATCCGCAGGCATCCGAGTATCTGTGGGGTACCGCTGAGCTCACCAAATGGATCAGTTCAGACGGTGTGCCTCTCGAGGGGATCCTGTATAAACCGGAGAATTTCGACCCCAACAAGAAATATCCGATGATGGTCTATTTTTATGAGACCCACAGCGAGGGGCTTTATAGGCCCATGTCACCCGCTCCGTCAGCATCTACCGTAAACATTCCATTGTTCGTAAGCCGCGGTTATCTTGTGTTCACACCCGATATCGTCTATTCCGAGGGATATCCAGGCAGAAGCGCCGAAAACTCGATTATTCCTGGCACCCACAGCATCATCGCCAAGGGATTTGTGGATGAGAAGAAGATTGCCATACAAGGTCAGAGCTGGGGTGGATACCAAGTGGCCCATCTGGTCACAAAGACCAACATGTTCGCCGCAGCGGGAGCAGGCGCTCCTGTATCGAACATGACGTCGGCGTATGGCGGAATCCGTTGGCAGACGGGCATGAGCCGCATGTTCCAATACGAGAAGACCCAAAGCCGCATCGGAGCTACCTTGTGGGAGCGCCCATTGTATTACTTGGAGAACTCTCCGTTGTTTAAGGTGCCCGACATAAACACGCCACTGCTCATCATGCACAACGACAACGACGGCGCCGTACCCTGGTACCAGGGAATTGAGATGTTTGTTGCCATGAGACGATTGGCTAAACCAGCGTGGATGCTCAACTATAACGGCGAAGCTCATAATCTTGTTCAGCGAGTGAACCGTAAGGATCTTTCGATCCGCCTGTCGCAATTCTTCGATCACTACCTGCTCGACGCACCGATGCCGAAATGGATGGCCGAAGGCGTGCCCGCCATCAAGAAAGGTGCAGAATGGGGATTTGAACTCGTGGAAGACAAGGCACCTGAAAAAGTGACGCCACCCCGGCAATAACCGGCTATTTCACAAATTCGACAAAAAAAGGGGCGTTGTGTTTCAACATCGCCCCTTTTTTTATGTGTTCAGCTTCCTATTTCTGAACGGAGAACTTCGGCGGCATCCGTTTGTGAAAATCAGTGTGCTTCTGAATCTCTGCTCCAAGCCGCACCATGTCGGCCTCGCCAAAAAGTTGTCCAATGATAGTGATGGAGGTCGGAGAACCATTGTTGTTGTAGCCGTTCGGCATCACCAAGGCGGGATGCCCTGTCAGATTTGTCATCTGTAGCTGTGGACCCCCAAAGCTAGGCGTGATCACGACATCGACTCCTTTCAGGGATTCGTGCATTCGGTCAATCAGCACACCGCGCGCCCTGTTTGCATTGATGTATTCAACTGCCGGAATGAACCGCGCAGCCCTGAAGACATTCGGCCATGCATTGCGAACCTGACGCACCAATTCATCGTCGCGATTACTTCTGGTCAGATCGTCAAAAGCAGCAGCAGCCTCAGCTGAGAGGATAAACGACAGGGCATTGTTGGGAAATTCAGGCAATGACACTTCGATTAATTCGACACCGATCGAATCGAGAATCTTAAGAATGGCCTGATCGTTGGCTTTGCCCTGATAGTTGGCGTCGAACAAGCTCTTGAAATAGCCTACACGTATCGATTCGAGTGGTTTTTCGGAATCATATGCAAAGGGCATGTCACGGGTGGTGGGGTCGCGATCGTCCCTTCCGTTGATGGCCTCAAGTACGATGGCACAGTCTTCGGCCGATCGGCACATCGGTCCAAGCTTGTCCATGGTCCAGCTCAACGCCATTGCGCCATGCCGACTCACGCGCCCGAAGGTTGGACGTAAGCCTGTCACACCGTTCCTGGTCGATGGCGATACGATAGAACCCAATGTCTCACTTCCAATCGCGAAGGGCAGGGCGCCAGAAGATACTGACGATCCGGAACCTGCCGAGCTCCCGCTTGCTCCCTGATCGGTGTTCCACGGGTTTCGGGTCATTCCGCCAAACCATACTTCGCCCCAGGCTAAGGCTCCAAGCGTCAACTTGGCTGTCAACACGGCACCAGCTTCGTCGAGCTTCTCGATGACGGCAGCGGTTTCTTCCAAGACTTGATCTTTGTAAGGTGTGGCACCCCAAGTGGTCTTGTAACCCGGATAGGAGAGCAAGTCTTTCGCACCATACGGAATGCCATGCAACGGACCACGGTATTTACCGGCGGCAATTTCAGCGTCCATAGCGGCTGCACGCTCCATTGCATGATCTTCCAACAGTGTCACGACAAACATCAACTCCGGATCAAACCTTTTCAATCGGTCAAGATACATCCGTGTGAGCTCTCTCGAGGTGATTTGTCGTGTGCGCAGCAGCTCTCCAAGCTCTGTGACAGTCGCAAAGGCCAGCGATTCGACGTTGGCGGGCTTGCTCACGGACGAAGGCACATTGTACTTCGACGGCCCGGTGTGGTAGTTAGGCGGGGTCCATCCCAACGGTATTGGATCAAACAAAAGCACAGGTGATCTTGAATTTTGCAAATCGAGGCCTCGCAGTGCATTGTATTGATTTAACTGGGACTGAAGGTCGCGCGTCATTGAGTCGCGCTCAGCCTCGGTAAACTCGATCCCTATTATTCGTTCCGCATCCATGACCCGAAAGGGTGGCTGCGTATTCGAGCTCTGATTCTGTGATACAGCTGTTTGTGACATGCTGATCAGCCCCAGCATGACAAACAAAAAAGACAACTTCTTCATGGGTAGTTTTTAAATGATGTTATCGACGACGTTATTGTCAATGTCCCAAAATGTAATCAACTGCGTCAAATACTCACAAAAAGACTTGTCAACAGCAATTTGAGACACTCGGTTTCGTTGCTTACCTTACGCTTCAAGCTATAAAATTCGACCACTCCGAACCATATGCGCCTATTCCTATTCTTGCTGCTTATTACTGTCTCGACCAGTGTGATGGCCCAGGAGAAGACGGCATTCACCTACAAGAAACTTGAGCAGGCTCAAAACCTTGCAAAACAGGACGGAAAAAAAGTGGTCCTCGACATGTATGCCTCATGGTGCGGCTTTTGCAAACGAATGGTCAGCGAGGTGTATGTGGACAAGTCGGTCGGCACAACCATGGACGCCTACTACCATTTCGTGAGGGTCGACATTGAGTCGGACGAACTGGTGACCTACAACGGACGATCATTTTCCATGAAGGAACTTGCCGGAGGATTTGGCGTGCGCAGCACACCAACCTATGTGTTCATCGACAACGACGGCAAGATCATCGGAGCCCAGCCCGGCTTCATGCCAGTACCCATGTTCAATCTGGTGTTGTCGTTTGTCGGGTCGGACGCATATAAAACACAAAAATTTGACGACTTCTCAAAAGGAAAGCTCTAGCTGAATCAATTCATCCCTGAAGATTTCCCACGGACCTGAAGCCGTCGGCAGTACGGAAAATTCCAAGCGCTCCCTGCTCACAGGGTGCTCGATGCCAACCGCATAGGACCATAATGCAGGACCCCCGGTTCCTCCTTTTTCTACCCCGTACTTGACGTCGCCGACCAGAGGCCACCCCCTTGATGCAAACTGCACACGTATTTGATGCGACCTGCCCGTCTCAAGCTCGATACTGACTAGACTTACACCATCACGCGACCCGATCTGCCGATAGCGGAGCAGGGCATGTTTTGCCAACGGATTTGAGATATGTACCACCTTGCTGGTATTGGTGGCTGGGTCCTTTAACAAATAATCTTCCATGATGCCTCCCGGCAGATATTCGGAACGCACGACGGCCAGGTAGAGTTTTCGGAAGTTCCTCGATCGCACGAGTTCCGAAAGCCTGCCCGCAGCTTTCGACGTCTTTGCGAAGACCATCACGCCTCCGACCATTCGGTCTAGGCGGTGAACCAACCCGACGTACACATTGCCTGGTTTGTTCTCATTCTGACGGCGATATTCCTTAATCCGCGTCAATAGGTCATGATCGCCCGATTCGTCCGCCTGTACCGCAATCCCCACTGGCTTGACGACGACGATGATGTGATTGTCTTCGTAGAGTATGTTCATGGATTTGCGTGCTAATTGCACCAAGATAGGAAGGTCAGTTTAAATCGTGAAATTGGTACCTTTAAGACGCCAAACCAAATCAAGCCCGTGAACGATCAGCTAGCACAAAAACTCGAGAACCTGCCGATGCAACCAGGGGTGTACATCTATCGGGATGCCTCCGGGTCCGTGCTGTATGTGGGAAAGGCAAAGCGTCTAAAAAATCGGGTCCGGTCTTATTTCCAAGATTCACGAAATCACGACGGCCGCATCAGGATCATGATTTCAAAGATCGAAGATCTTGAGATCATCGTCACAGACTCCGAATCGGAGGCCCTGATTCTCGAGAACACGCTCATTAAGGAGCATGCGCCGCGCTACAACGTCATGTACCGCGACGACAAGTCGTATCCATACATATGCATGACGACCTCCGATCGGCCCCGAATATTCCCGACCCGATCCGTGATCCGAGACGGAAGCCGTTATTGGGGGCCCTACGACAATGTGTTGGCGATGCGCGCCATGCTCGAGACGATACGCAAGACATTCGGGCTATGCACGTGCGCCTGTTCATCCAGATCCATCGACAAGACGCGTGGTCTGCCAAAGTGGAGCAGCTGCTTTGAGGACTATTTCGACGACTGCTCGGCAAACATTCCCTTGGATGTCTACAAAGACATCATCGTGAAGGTCACCCGACTGCTCAACGGCCGCACCGGTGAACTTGTGAGAGAACTCAAGGAGGAAATGCACCTCGCCGCCGAAGCCATGGCGTTTGAGGAAGCCGCCAAACTACGCGACGGCATTGCCGGGCTCGAACGATTCAGCCAAAAAATGAAAGTGGTTTCGGGCGAGCCCATCAACAGGGACGTCTTTGCCATCCATGTCGACCGTGAAGACAACATCGCCTGCGGCGTACTATTCAGGATCCGGGAAGGCAAGCTCGTCGGCAGCCTCTCCCGAATCATCCGAAACATCGACATCAGCGACGAGAGCACCATCATGCAGGGATTCGTCGAAGACTATTACACATCCGACCTGTCGGGAGAACTACCGGACGAAGTCTACCTCAGCCACGAAATGGACGACGACGGACCCATCTTCGAGTACCTCCGAAACCTGAGGGGACGCAAGGTGCCCATGACGGTGCCACAGATTGGGGAGAAGGCTCAGTTGGTTCGAATGGCGGAGCAGAACGCAAAAATTAGAACGCGTGAACATCAGCTTCTCAGGCAAAAGCAAGAAGATGCTCGCATTCCCCACTCCGTCTCAACCCTCAAGGCCGATTTGTTTCTACCTAACATGCCACGTCGCATCGAGTGCTTCGACAACTCGAACCTGCAGGGCACCGACGCCGTGGCATCCATGGTGTGCTTTGTTGATGGACAGCCACGAAAGAGCGAGTACAAACGATACACCATCAAAACGGTGGTCGGACCGGACGATTTCGCGAGCATGCGCGAAATCATCATGAGGCGTTATGGAAAGCAGGGCACAGCATCAGGTACTTTGCCTGATCTTGTCGTGGTAGACGGTGGCAAAGGCCAGCTCAGCAGCGCAGTGGAGGCACTGCACGCAATCGGCATGTACGGAAAATTTCCGATAATTGGTCTCGCTAAACGATTGGAGGAGGTGTTCTTTCCGGGAGACACACATTCCATCATCATCCCCAAAACGTCGGCTAGCCTGAAACTGCTGCAGAGGGTGAGGGACGAGGCCCACCGCTTCGCCATCACGTTCCACCGTGAGAAGCGACGTAAAAGGACAATTGCCAGCGAACTCGACGATATCCCTGGCGTTGGACCAAGAACCCGTGAGAAGCTGATCAAGCATTTCGGGAGTGTGAAAAAAATCAGGGAGGCTTTTTTGGAAGACCTCGAGGAGGCGGTAGGTAAAGCTTCAGCGAGGAAAATCCGAGATTATTACGATGCTGCAAGCGACGTTAGTAATTAATTGCATCTGGCAGTTTTGAATATCGGCCTCCTTGCATATATTCCACGCGGTGCCAATCGACCGACCCCGTGGCTGTGCACCACGCCACGTCCCTAACATCATCATGTTATTTCGCAAAGCTACTGGCTCTCGTATACTGCCAATGAAGGCTGATTCAATTTTGGTTCGATGGAACATTTGCTCACGCTTATTGTTTGCATGAATACCCGAATTCGATGAAAGTCCGACAATAACCTTCATCTCTTTAGCGTTGAGGTAGCACATGAAATCGATCACAGCAGACACCAGAAACTACAACGAGCTCGACGACCAGGAACTGGTCCGCATTTACCGTCGCAAGGGTGACGAGCGCGCTTTCAGGATCCTGCTGGAAAGGCACCAGTCCAAGATCTACTCGTACATCTACAGCATGGTCAACAATGCCGATGTCGCCAACGACATCTTCCAGGACACCTTCACCAAGGTGGTGACCAAACTGGACGACACGTACGACGAGCAAGGCAAATGGATCGCTTGGGTGATGCGTATTGCACACAACGCCACGATCGACCACATACGCAAACAACGCCGCTATGTGGATGTCAACGCAAACTCCGAATCAGACTTTGATTTCTACGATCGCCTGCCCGACGAAGGGGAGCCAGGTTCGCAGGAGCGCGTCGAGATGGCCGAAGACAAAGCCGCCCTCATGCGCCACATTGCCAACTTGCCTGTCGAACAACGCGAAGTGGTCATGCTGCGGCATTACTACGAGCTTTCGTTCAAGGAGATCGCCGAACTCACTGGGGTATCGATAAACACCGCACTTGGACGCATGCGCTATGCACTGATAAATCTGCGCAAGATGTTCGAGAAAGAGAATTCCGACAAGGTTAGCTATGAAAAGAGTTGAAGAACTTTGTATCAAGTATTTGATGAACGAGACGGATCCGTCTGAAACGGCCGACATCAGGGCCGAGATGATCGACGATCCCGACGCTCTCATCGAATATGAGTCCATGAGGTCGACCTGGACGAAGGTTCAGGGAATGCCTGAAGTACACCCTCCGGCGCACCTTACAGAAGCCATTATCAACCAGGCTTCCATCAATACGCGCGCCAGCGGGGCCTTTACACTGAGCACCGGCATGAAGTGGGCAGCCGCTGCGGCCATCGTCGTCATGACGTGATTCGGGATCTGGACGATCACGGTAGTGTTCCAGAATACCATGGGTTAATCTTCCGCAACAAATGTGACAACGACTTCGAACG
>CAYZWQ010000117.1:4999-9499 GCA_964481355.1 uncultured Chitinophagales bacterium | reverse complement strand
TGAAGGCGGTCTCAGAGCAGCTTAGATCAGAGGAAAATAACCTTAAGACGGCGTTGAAAGCTGCGGGTCCAGACGAGCGCGAAGCACTGGAGCGCAAGATCCGCCAGCTCGATACTCCGCTGCTCCGCATGTACAAGCGCAGCCGCACGGAGGGCTTTGGCATGGAGGTGCAACGCCGCATCATGCTTGGCACCTATGTGCTCAGCGCAGGTTACTACGATGCCTATTACGGTAAGGCACAAAAAATACGCCGTCTCATTCGCGATGACTTCATGAAGGCGTTCGAGGCATGTGATGTCATTATTTCGCCGACTGCGCCGACGACAGCCTTCAAGTTGGGATCAAATATCGACGATCCACTGCAGATGTATCTGAACGACATCTACACCATTTCGGCCAATCTTGCCGGCATCTGTGGAATCAGCCTGCCGGTCGACCACCACTCCGATGGCATGCCGGTGGGTGTCCAGCTCATGGCCAACAGTATGCGCGAAGTCGATCTTTTCAGGGCGGCGGCACGCATCGAGAGATTGGTCAAATGAGTCGGTTTGGCCTCGAGGGAAAGACTTCCCTGATCACCGGGGCGACTTCCGGCATCGGATTGGCCATCGCCGAGCAGTTTGCTGCGGCGGGATCGCATCTCATTCTAACCGGAAGGCGCAGAGAGAGGCTGCTCAAGATCAAGGACGATCTCGAAAGCAATCACGGTCTACAGGTACGGATCTTTGACTTCGACATTCGAAACATGACGTCATGCCAGGCCTTCGTAGACCAGCTGGGAGATGATCGTGTGGACATCCTCGTCAACAATGCCGGACTTGCACGCGGGATTGATGCGGTCGATCAAGCCTTGGTCGACGATTGGGAAGAGATGATCGACACAAACGTCAAAGGGCTGCTTTACATGAGTCGCCTGATACTGCCGCGCATGCGAAAGCTAAACAGCGGACATGTGCTCAATATCGGCAGCATTGCAGGGCACGAGGCATATAGGGGCGGGGCAGTGTATTGCGCAAGCAAGCATGCCGTCACTGCCATCAACGCTTCAATGAAGATGGACCTCACGGGGACCGATATTCGTGTGAGCATGATTAGCCCTGGTCTGGTCAACACCGAGTTTAGTACCGTCAGGTTTCATGGCGATACCGAAAGGGCAGACGGCGTGTACAAAGGTATGCAGCCTCTCACTGCCGATGACATTGCCGACATTGCGCTATTCATCGTCACCAGGCCAAAACACGTCGACATTATGGATGTCCTGGTCTATCCGACTGCCCAATCTTCGGCTTACCTTGTGCATCGTGACCCATCATGATACCGTTTCGCACGTATTTTCTCATTGTAGTTTTGATTCTCGCCGTGGCTGCATGCTCAGGCAAGCCGGAACTGGTCTATCTAAAGCATGACCAAGGCAGATCTGTGCCTCAGTTTTCTGCGGACTCAGCCTTCAACTTTGTCGCCCGACAGATTGAATTTGGCCCGCGTGTGCCGAACACCGAAGCACACATGGCCGCAGCCGAATGGAAAATCAGTGTGCTCAAGAGCTATGCAGGCCAAAATGGAGTGTATGCACAGCGGTTTAAGTTGCTAGGTTACGATGGCGACACGCTCGATTTAGTCAATATTATTGCCGCGTTCAACCCCTCGAGTTCCGATCGGATCATGCTGTGTGCCCACTGGGATTCTAGGCCACGGTCCGATGCAGATTCTGATCCCAACTTGGTTACGCAACCCGTTCTGGGTGCCGATGACGGCGGAAGTGGCGTCGCTGTACTATTGGAGCTGGCCCGACTGTTCAGGGACAACCCGCCACCCTTCGGAGTCGATATCATCCTGTTCGACGGCGAGGACTACGGCCGTGAGGGTGATCTCGCCAACTACTTCCTGGGATCGAGGTATTGGGCCCAAAACCCGCCGGTACCCGGATATCAACCCCGTTTCGGAATTCTCCTCGACATGGTGGGTGGCAAAGGTGCACGCTTCCCCAAAGAAGTGTACTCACTAGACGCCGCTCCCAGTCTGGTCAACGAACTGTGGAGTCTGGCCGCAGAGATGGGGTATGCCGAATTATTTCCTGACGAGGTAGGATTGCCCATTCAAGACGATCATGTGATACTGAACCAATACACATCATTCAATACGATCGACATCATTCACCATCGCAGACCATTTGGCGATATGACTGGATTCCCCGATTACTGGCATACGTCAAGGGATAATCTTGACATAATCGACAAAGAGGTGATGGATGCGGTTGGCAGATTAATGGCAGAACTTATCTATAACCGGCTATGAATACCAGCGAACCGTATTTGAGGCTTGAATTCAGCTGCCCCTCTCCCTATCAGGACTTTGCCATCGCAAACCTGATGGATTTTGGATTTGAAGGCTTCGATCAGAATGATCAGGGATTTTTGGCCTACATACCTGAGCGGCTTGTCGGCTCGGAAACACGATCCGAAATGGAAGAGGCCGTCAGCAACAGCGATTATGTCTGCGAGATTGTCGGTGAAGAGCGGATTATGCCTAGAAATTGGAACGAGGAATGGGAAAAATCAATACGATCGCAGCATGTCGACCCATTTTTCATTTGTCCAACATGGGTTGACGATCCACAGCCCGAAGGAAGCATACGGATCGTAATTGACCCGAAGATGGCCTTTGGCACCGGTAACCATGAAACCACACGACTGATACTGCGACTTCTCCCAGACTGTGTGAAGCCCGGCATGAGTGTGTTGGATGTTGGTACAGGCACCGGTATATTGGCAATCGCAGCTCTCAAACTGGGTGCGGGTGTTGCATTCGGCTTTGACATCGACGAGTGGAGCTACAACAATGCCACCGAAAACTCGGTCCAAAATGGTACCGAAAGCACGTTTCAAGTGGCGGTTGGCAGCTTTGAGACGGTTCCACCCGGGACTACCTACGACCTTGTGATCGCAAATGTGAACAGAGGCATCCTCATCGACATGTCTGAACATATCGCAAATTCCGTGGCATTCGGTGGTACGGTCATACTTTCCGGTCTTTTACATCAGGAGGAATCGCACATCCTCGCCGATGAGCACTTCTCAGGACTCCTGCATATCGAAACAGTCCGTGAAAACGACTGGATCGGGATGGTGCTGACAAAAAAATAAAGGACTACCGGGTCAGCTGGAAGTCCTATAATGAATATGAGACCAGGTTTGGCCTTATTCGCCAATTGGAATTCTGACACCAAGGCTGAAAACAGCCTGGTCGAATTCAGACAAAACGAACTTGAACTCTCCAAACGCGAGCAGGCGCTCGTCGAACGCATATTCTCCTCCAACGCCTACGTTTAACCCCAATCGGGTTTTACTGTCCTCGAAGTAAGGGCTCGTTCCAGGACCTGAATAGGCGAATTTTTGGCGTGCAATATTTATCCCTCCCACGGCATAGGCGATGATCATCTGTTCGGCATAGAACTGGTACTGACCATTCAGGTTCAACTCGAACCATTTGCGGTTCAGGAATTGATTGACGTCTTTCGACAGGAAGTAAATGAAGTCGCCGCCGATGTGCACATTTTCAACTGACGGAAAGGCAGTGTAGAAATTGGCGGTAAGCCCAAGCGATTCGGCGTCAGTGCCAAACGCCAATCCGGCACCAGCCTTCATTTGTGCTTGCGAATGGGTCGACAATCCGATCAAGAGTGTCAGCGTGCAGGCAGTTGCAAGTAATCTTTTTTTCATATTCACCTGTTTTGTTTGATTAGTTCGTTATTGCCGTAATGATCATTCGATGATACCATCCTTGATCGTGGGAGTTCCGGTAAATGCTTGTCAAAGGTAAAATCAAAAACGATTTTACCACAACATTAATCCGGTCTGATTCGTAAGAACAAGATTGCGGTTCAAGTCCGGCTTATACGTCAATACAACTCAAAGAGGTTCATCCGATAACGGATATCTTTGAGTCGGTTCACCCTTTTTAGCAAATATCTCGTTGAACGATTATCTTTACGGCATGTCTACTGGTGCGCAACATCCTCCACAACAAACTGCTCCCGACAGTGGGGTCTCCGACCAGTCATCAGTGAGCAGCAAGGAGGACGCCTTGCTCATTGAGCGAGCCGCAAACGGCGATGAGCAGGCTTTCAAGCTTATCGTAGAGAAGTACAGCAGGGCGCTTCGTTTTCACATTACGCGCATGGTTCGCGACAAGGAGGTCATCGACGACCTGATCCAGGAAATATTTCTCAAGGCCTTCTCGAACTTGGGTTCTTACAACACAAGCTTTGCTTTTTCGACGTGGCTGTATCGCATCGCAACCAACCACACGATCGACCACCTCAGAAAAAAGAAGCTGAAGACGCTGTCGATCGATGAACCGGTTCAGTCGAAGGATGGCGAGATGCAGATCGAAATTGCCGACAACTCGATGCGTGCCGACGATCTGATCCTGAACAAGCAGCGCGACAAAATTATCCTTGATGCCCTTGAGACCCTGCCATCGAAGTACCGGATGGTGATC
>CAYZWQ010000117.1:833-4989 GCA_964481355.1 uncultured Chitinophagales bacterium | reverse complement strand
TGGAAGAGAAAAGCTATCAGGAGATAGCTGAGGAGCTCGACTTGCCCCTCGGAACGGTAAAGGCGCATATCTTCCGTGCACGTGAGCTTCTCTATAAATACCTGAAGGACAAACGGTCGTCGTTCTAGTTGCGGTCATTTTCCAGATTCTGGACTGCCACCGTGATATTTCTCACCAATCCGCTGTATTTCGTGCGCTTTACAGCGCTTCCTTTGAAGATCCTCCTATAGGTTTCTACATCCAGATGACGCCAACCTTCGGCCGTCATCTCCAAAATATCCTTCCGTGGAGTGAATGCAGTTTCTTTTGAAACCGGCGATTTTCGGTTCCATGGGCATACATCCTGGCACACATCGCAGCCGTACATCCACTCTCCGATCCCCCTGTGGTATTCCTCGGGAATTGACTCACGGTATTCGATGGTAAGGTATGAAATGCACTTTCTGGCGTCGATCACTTGGGGCATGACGATGGCTTGGGTAGGGCATGCGTCGATGCAGCGCGTGCACGATCCACAATGGTCGGTGGCAGGCGGGTCGGGTTCAAACTCGACATCGAGGATGATTTCCCCAATGAAGAACCATGATCCCAACGATCGATTCAGGAGGTTGCCGTTCTTGGCTAGCCAGCCCAAACCAGAGCGGGAGGCCCAAGCCTTGTCCATTACAGGTGCCGAGTCCACGAATACCCGTCCGTTTATCTCGCCTACCTGCTCCCGAATGAATCCATACAGTGCCCCTAATTTGGATCGTAATACGTCGTGATAGTCATCGCCCAATGCATACGTCGATATCCGTGGGGTGTTGTCAGGCCATTCTAACTTGCCGGGGTGGTACTGAAGCGTTGCAGAAATCACCGTTTTCGCACCCTCAACGAGTTTTGTGGGATCAATCCGCTTGTCGAAATGCCCCTCCATCCATGCCATGCTACCGTGCATTCCGCCATTGAGCCATCTTTCGAGGTTCCTTGCCTCCTCGCTGAGTGATTGCGCCTTTGCAAATCCCACCTGTTCAAACCCAAGTTCACGCGATTTTTCGATCACAAGCCGTTTGAGGTCGGCGCCTTGGTTCATTTCAAATCTGCGTTGGTGACACTTCCTCGATTTTCCCCCTGTTCAATCGGATGGTGCGGTATGGGTATTGGCGTACTAGGTCGTAGTTGTGGGTCACCATTAATACCGCCATTCCTCTGTGGTTGATTTGCCTCAGAATGTCCATAATCCCGGCAGAGGCGTCAGGATCGAGGTTGCCGGTGGGCTCGTCGGCAAGAAGAAGGCGAGGTTCATTTACGAGTGCACGTGCGATGACCACACGCTGCTGCTCACCCCCAGAAAGTTCTTCAGGCATGCTGTGGCGTTTATGGCCGAGTCCTACAAGGTTTAAGACCTCAAGGACCCGCTGTTTGATGTCGGATCGGTTGGCTCCGATCACCTCCATCGCGAAGGCAATGTTCTCGTAGACATTCCGGTCGGGAAGAAGCTGGAAATCCTGAAAAACGATTCCAAGACTTCTGCGTAAAAATGGGACTTTACTCTCATGCATCTTGGTGACTTCAAACCCTGCAACTTGGATCAAACCGTCGTCGGGAATCACTTCACGGTAGAGCATTTTCAGAAAGGAACTCTTTCCAGCCCCGGTGGGACCGATAAGATAACAGAACTGACCATTTTCAAGGACGAAGCTCATTTCGTCCAGTATGAGCTTTTTATCATAGCTCAACGTGGCATTATACATTTCGATGACTGGATTTCCTGTCATCTCAGCACCATGGTTATGCGGTCGCTGTTTTCATCGGCGGGGTCGAGTTCGAAACCATCGTATTCGGCGACGATCTTGAATGGGCTTTTAGCGATGATGTCCCTCATTTCCTGAAGCGTGTAGACGCGCTGTTTGTGAACCTCCCGGTATCTGCGCTCGACGTGGATTTTGTCGTCTGCCAACTTCTCAATCTCGAACTCATTGTAATGCATACGCTCGCTTGGCAAGTAGCGGCTGAGTCGAACGTAACGATAGTTGTCGGGAGTGGACCCCTCGTCGTTGAGGTCTTCGGCATGGCGGACCGAGTTACCCGGAGTCGTAAAGTCGAAGATGAAGATGCCGTCATCTCTCATCACCTTATGAACTTCATTCACAGCCTTAAGCACATCTTCGGGGGTTAGAGCGTAGTTGATGCTGTCGTAGAGCATCAACGCAACGTCGAAATCCTGGTCCAAGTCGATGTTGTAAAAATTGACCTGTTGCCAGCGAAGGTCCTTTGTTCCCAATGCCGTTTTCTGACGCGCAACTTCAAGCATCTCCTCGGATCCGTCCGTTGCCAGAATCGAGTAGCAATCTAGCTCGTCCAATGAAATCGACAGGGAGCCAGTTCCGCAGGCCAATTCCAATATGTCGTAAGCGTCGGAATGGTGCGTCTGGATGATCTCGTCTATAAAATCAGACCACATTTCGTAGTCGATGTCGCGCATCACGGTGTCGTAAATGGCGGCCAAAATGGAGTAGGATGTACGGTCTTTGGAGTCGGGGCTCATTGCAGAAGTGTAAGTACCGATTCTGTTGATGTGCTGAATTTAATGAGAAGTAAGGCGATTCACCAAAGAAACTGCATGCATAAATGAAGATGGGCTAGCAATATTCCTGCCCGCGATGTCGAACGCGGTTCCATGGTCGGGAGATGTCCTCACAAATGGGAGCCCTAACGTGATGTTGACACCTTTGTCGAACGACAGCATCTTAATTGGAATCAGTCCCTGGTCGTGGTACATCGCAAGAACCACGTCGCAGTCTTCCCATCGACGCATCCCAAAATAGGCGTCCGCAGCAAAAGGTCCCGACACGTGAATGCCTTGTTTCTTTGCACGATTGATGGCGGGTTCGATGATCTCGGCCTCTTCCCGTCCGAGCACACCGCTGTCGCCCGCATGAGGATTGAGACCGAGCACATGAATATTCGGCGACGCCATCTTGTATAACCTGGTCATTTCGTGGTGAAGTTTCACGATGGTGTCGTACACGCGCTTTTCAGTGATCAATTGAGGAACGTCTTTTATTGGCACATGGATTGTCGTGAGTGCAACGCGCAGCGACTCGTCGGTCAGCATCATCAACACATCGTCAGGTAGGACACCCGAAAGTTCGGCCAGATATTCCGTATGGCCCGGGTGCCGTGCACCCGCCATGGCTATGGAGTGCTTGTTGATCGGCGCCGTCACCAGACCTCTTGCAATGCCATCCATGCAAAGTCGAACACCGTCGCGTATGGCTTGCAAGGCGATTTCGCCTGCTTCCTTCTCCATCACACCGGGTTCGGGCATGTAATGTTGAGACGGATGTGAAGACCAAACTCCGATGCCGAATGGTCGGATATCCGACGTGTCGGCCATTCGATAGACCGGAAGTCCAAGGCCCAGCGTTTGGTTCCACCACTCTATCGCATGGAAGGGACCCGTTATGATACAAGAAGCACCCGATCGCTGATCCGACAATGTCTTTAGGAGAACCTCGGGTCCGATCCCGTTGATGTCGCCGATGCTGAGCGCGATGGGTTTCACGGAACTCAGTTCGAAGAGCGCACTAGTTGGAAATCGCCGAAACCGGAGGTGGCCTGAAACATGATTTGGCGGTCGCCATACTCCCAGATTTCGAGCACGGGTTGGTCAGGGGGAAACCGACGGGTGATCCTGTCGGGTTCTCCCATAAGTATGTACGTTTTCCCTTGGTCGGATGCGAACCCAGGGGTTGTAGCCGAGCTGAAACGTTCGTATGCGATATCGACCCTGCGGTAATACTCCACCATCAGCTCGTTGTATTCGGTGCCGGGTGTTGGATCTTTTGGATTCCAATAATCCTTGAAATAGGCCTCTTTCTCGGTGTTGTTGAGTCTTCTCACCCTCCTGAACTCATCCTTATCCAGAATTCCCTCCATCATGTCGATGGCAACCGACACATTGAGCAGGCTGGTTGGGATATCCACCCATTTTGATTGGAGGGTCCTTTGGACCAATGGGAGACTGTTACCGTCAGCCATGAGTTCTATCCTCATCGGCGCATTGGGAAACCGGCTCGCCATCACCGGCACTCGAAGCCATCTCTGGCTGCCCTGTTCCATGGTGAATGCATACCCCTCACCGAACTGCATCCTTCCGATCAAGACCATCTCG